>JAZQVQ010000001.1:0-3761 GCA_045631825.1 Eubacteriales bacterium
AATAGACCCTGCAGAAGAAAAATATCACGCTTTATTACATCAAAGAATTTCAAGAATCATAGTGCAAGAAGAGTATGGTATTAAAGATTCTGATATTTTAAATGCAATTGAGTGTCATACAACGTTAAAGAAAAATGCAAGTTTGTATGATAAGATTATATTTATTGCAGATAAAATTTCTTGGGATTCAAAAGGTATTCCTTCATATAATGATTTAGTAAAAAACACAAGCATTAAATCATTGAATGAAGCTTGTTACTCTTATATAAAATATCAATTTGACAACAATTTATTGGTAATGCCACATAAATGGATAATTGATGCTTATGAAGATTTGAAAAAGGAACGATAAACTTATGAAACATTGTGGAACACAAAGGTTAGAAACAAACAGATTAATTTTGAGAAGATATGTGAGAAAAGATGCTCCTGCAATGTATAAAAATTGGGCATCTGATTCAGAAGTTACTAAATTTTTAATGTGGAAAACTCATTCAAATGAAGAAGTAAGCCAAAATATAACTGACGAATGGGTAAAAGAATATTCTAATGATAAGTATTATCACTGGGCGATTGTTTTAAAAGATAATGGTGATGAGCCGATTGGTGATATTGCGGTTGTACATATGGATGAAAAAATATCAATGGTGCATATTGGGTATTGTATAGGAAGAACTTGGTGGCATCAGGGAATTACATCAGAAGCTCTTAAAGCTGTTATGGACTTTTTATTTGATGTAGTAGATGTAAATCGTATTGAATCGAGACACGACCCAAGAAATCCGAATTCAGGTAAAGTAATGCAAAAATGCGGTATGAAATACGAAGGAACTTTACGCAGTTCAGATTGGAATAATCAGGGCATCTGCGATGCTTCTTATTATGCATTGTTGAAAACGGAAAGATGATTAATAAATTTTGAAATACGGGGATGTATTTATGGCAGAAACAGAAAAAGTAATCTTAACCAATATGTGTATGGTATATGACGGTAACAAAGTTTTAGTGCAGGACAGGTTAAATAAAAATTGGAAAGGTCTTACTTTCCCCGGTGGACATATTGAAAAACACGAATCATTTACAGATGCTGTTATCAGAGAGGTA
Source organism: Eubacteriales bacterium (assembly GCA_045631825.1). GTDB lineage: Bacteria > Bacillota > Clostridia > Oscillospirales > CAG-382 > UMGS1387. The sequence goes on from JAZQVQ010000001.1 coordinate 1,105, forward strand.
AAAGAGGAAACAGGATTGACTATTTTCAATCCTCAGCTTTGTGGTATTAAACAATGGCCTGACTCCAAATCAGTTAGATACATAGTTCTGTTTTATAAAACAGATAAGTTTGAAGGTGAATTAAAATCATCTGCTGAGGGTGAAGTTTTCTGGATGGATTTAGAGGATTTCAAAAAAGCTGAACTTGCCCGTGATATGTTAGATATGCTCGATGTTTTTCTTGATGATGATAAAAGCGAGTTTTACTATTATCACAATAAAATTGACGGTGAATGGAAATACGAAATAAAATAATTCATAAAGTTTGAGGCTGAACTATGATTTACAGAAAGTATGAAAGCAAAGATATTTCTGCTATACGAGATATACTTGAAAATGATTTGGGTTATAATTGCGAGCTTGATAGTTTGAAAAATCGTGTGGATGAAATGATGAGCCGAGGTAACTATCAGATATTTGTTGCTTGTGATGGTGATAAGGTTGTAGGCTACATAGGTTGTGTTAATTATCTCGCTTTTGAGCTTGAAAACGAAGGCATGAAAATAATAGCTTTTGCCGTTTCAAAAGAATATCGCAGAAAAGGGATTGGTACACAGTTACTTAAAACTGCGGAACAATGGGCAAAAGAAAATAATATTGAAGTTGTGCTTCTCAATAGCGGTTTACCGAGAGAAGATGCACACACCTTCTATGAATCACAAGGTTATTTCAAAAAGAGTTTTGGGTTTATTAAAAGAATATAACGGAGAATAATAATGAAAATTGAGATAAGACGAGCCAAATTTGGTGACGAGAAAATATTTGCATATATTCAGACAGAATCGTGGAGGTCTGCTTTTGCTGATATCATTTCTGCTGAAGATATGGAAAGATGTACTGATATAGCAAAAGCTGAAGCAATGTATGAGAATGTCCTGAAATCCGGTTATGCAGAAATGTCAATTCTTGAAATTAATGATAAACCTCATTGTATTGCAGCTTGGAGTAAAGCAAGAAATCCTCAATTTTCGGATTGTGCAGAACTTATCTGCATTCATAGTTTGAGCGAAAATAGGGGTAAAGGATATGGCTCAATGATGATGAATCATATCATCGATGAAATTAAAAATTCAGGATATAACAGTGTGTTGCTTTGGGTATTTGAAAAGAACACCCGTGCCCGTCGCTTTTACGAGAAGCACGGATTCGAGCTTACAGATAACACACAGATTTCTTATGATGCTGTTGAAGTTATGTATCGTAAAGAGCTATGTCGAATTTAGTTTAAACCATTCTTTGCATATACACGCCTCAAGCTAAAATGATACAATAGAACAAAAGGAGGCATAACTATGAAACTTACTAAAAAATTACCTTTGTTCTCTATCACGGGAGCTTCGTGTGCAGGTAAAACAACTGTTTGTAATGAGCTTTTCAAAAATGAAACAGACTATATTGTTCTTGAAAGTGACATAACATGGAATGATGTTTATAACACACCTGAAGATGATTACAGAGCATATCGCAGAATGTGGATGAAACTTTGTGCCAACATTTCACAAATTGGTAAGCCTTGTGTTGTATGTGGAGCTTGTACACCGAAACAGTTTGAAAGCTTACCCGAAAGAGAATTGTTTTCCGATATGTATTACCTGGCTATAGTTTGCGATGATGAAACTATGATGGAAAGAATGACTGTCGGCAGAAAAGTTACCGATGAAAGTTGGATTGCTTCTTCTATGCATTTTAATAATTGGCTGAAAGAAAATCACGATAAAACCGAGCCCAATATTGATTTGCTTGATACCTCTAATCTCACACCTGAGCAAGCAGCAAAATATGTTGACAGGTGGATAAAATCCAAACTAACGAAGGATTGAAAATAATGAATTACGAAAACGCCGCCGATATATTACCGGAAGATTTGCTGAGGCGAGTGCAGAAATTTGCTGCAGGTAAGCTTATTTATGTGCCTGAAACTACAAGTAAACGCTCTTGGGGTGAAACTTCAGGTTATAAGCGGTATCTTGAAAAAAGAAACCAAGAGATAAAAGAAAAGTTTATATCAGGCTCTACCATTGAAAATCTTGCTGATGAATATAACCTTTCTATTGAATCAATCAAGAAAATCGTTTACACCAAAAGTGAAAACAAAGAACTAACTTACAAGTGTTCTTTATCGTCTGCAAAAGAATTTGCCGATGCAGGTAAACTCGAAGAATGGGTTCATTTGTTTTTGCTTTCGGATGGTCACAATAAAGCTTTTTCGGACGGACTGAAACTGTTTGACAGATATTATTTAGGACCAGTTACAATGCCATTATCTTTGTTTTCTCGTTGTTGCGGTCCTGAAGAAAACATAAAGTATCAGGTTAGTGAAGAATGGTTTGAAAAAAGAGTACAAGCATTAAAAGAAAAACTTAAATCAAATGATGATATGCCACCGCTGATAGTGCATTTCGTTGACCACGGCTTTGAACTTTGTGACGGCAACCACCGCTTTGAAGCACTCACTCAACTCGGTGTAAAAGAATATCCTGTTATCGTTTGGATAACTGAGAAAGATGAGTATGAGGAGTTTGTTGGAAAATACACACCATAAATAGAGATATCCGCACCATAGCAATCTGCTACGATGCGGATATTTTATATCATTTCTTTTTAATAGGAACCCAGAT
>JAZQVQ010000002.1:0-3878 GCA_045631825.1 Eubacteriales bacterium
CAAGCAACTTGCTTAACGCTACCACGAACAGTTCCTTGATGTCATCCTCATATAAATGCGGTGTGGTGCATATGGTGTCACCCTTAAATTTGGCGTTACATTGCCAGATTGTGCGGCGGTATTTGCTGTTTGAGTGCCATACCTTTGAGCCGAAGATCTCACCGCAATCTCCGCAGATGAGTTTCCCGGCAAAGGGACTTGTGGAAAAGGTGCGTCTGCCGCTATCCTTTCTGCGTTTCAGTTCCAACTGGACCCGTTCCCATTCTTCCGGTGCGATGATGGCAGGATGGCTTTGTTCCACATAATACTGCGGCACTTCACCCTCATTGACCTTCATCTTTTTCTGCAGAAAATCTACGGTGTATTTCTTCTGCAAAAGTGCCGATCCTTTGTATTTTTCATTTTGAAGAATACTCTCAATCGTGTGCCGTTGCCATACCGCTTTCCCGGATGGCGTGGGTACACCATTTTCGGTAAGGTGCTTTGCAATAGATCCTGCCGACATCCCTTCCACAAACATTCGATAAATGGTGCGGACAATTTCTGCCTCTTCGGGAACGATCTCGGGCAGACCATCTGCACCTTTTCTGTATCCAAGGAACTGTTTGTACGGCATATTAACCTTGCCGTCAGCAAAGCGTTTGCGTTGTCCCCAGGTCACGTTTTCCGAAATGGAACGGCTCTCTTCTTGGGCAAGGGATGACATAATAGTGATGAGCAACTCGCCCTTAGAGTCCATCGTCCATATATTTTCCTTTTCAAAATATACCTCAACGCCCTTGTCCTTCAGCTTGCGGACGGTAGTGAGGCTGTCCACGGTATTTCGGGCAAAGCGACTTACGCTCTTGGTTACAATGAGGTCGATTTTGCCGTTTAGGGCATCGGCTATCATTCGGTTAAATCCGTCACGCTTTTTGGTGTTGAGTGCGGAGATACCTTCATCCGTATAGACCTCAACGAACTCCCACTCGGGACGGCTTTTGATGTAATTGGTGTAGTAATCCACCTGCGCCTCATAGCTTGTGAACTGTTCATCGCTGTCGGTGGATACACGGGCGTAACCTGCGACCTTGCGTTTCGCTTTTGATGTTGTGGGGATACCCGTGTGCAGGTTTCGTGCGGCGGGTATTACGGTTACGTTTTTAGCAGTTGCCATTTTGCTTACTCCTTTCTTTTGTTTTCTTACCGACCGCTGCCCTCATCTCGGGAGTCCAACTTTCCGAGCGTGAGCGGTCTTTCCATCGTTTAACGATTGTTTCTCCGTTTGTAAGGGAGAATATCAAGGTGTTATCTTTGTCGGCTGTTATTGCCGTTATCTTACTGAAATCATCAATCTCGGCTGCAAGTGCCATCAAAGTCGGTTCGGGTATGGCTTTCGACGGGCAGACTTTTTTGCCGAGGGTATTGTAGGTGGCGCATATCCATACGGGGCCCGTTTTCGTTACCTTTCTGCGGTAGTGCTTTCCGCATCCGGCACAGGTGATAAGTCCCGTAAAAGGATATTCCGTTTTCGTTTGTGGCTTTGCAAAACGCTCCGCCCGTCTTGCCATTTCCAGTTGTACCAAGTTATAGGTGCCGATATCAATGATCGGCTCGTGGGTGTTCTCTGCGTGGTACTGCGGAAGTTCTCCGTGATTAACAAGAGTGCGCTTTGTAAGGTGATTCTCACGGAATTTGGTTTGAAGCAGAAGATTGCCCGTATAGGCATAGTTGCGGAGGATTCTGCTCACGGCACTTTGATGCCAGGTGCAACCTTGCTGCGTGAGAACGCCTTCTTCGTTGAGCCGTTTCATAATGGCGGCAACACCTTTGCCGTCAAGGTAGTCACGAAAGATGGAGCGAACCACCTCTGCCTCCTCGGGAACGATGACGTATTTTTCACCGTCGTAGCGGTAACCCATCATAAATCCGCGCCATGGTTTGCCGTTCATAAATTGTTGCCGTACCCTCCATTTTTGATTCTCACTGGCGGAGAGACTTTCTTCTTGGGCATAGCTTGCGAGGATGGTCAGCATCAGCTCACCATCCGAGGTTGCCGAATGAATATTTTGCTCTTCAAAGTAAACATCCACACCCAGGTTCTTTAGTTCTCGTACGGTTTCGAGTAAGGTCAGCGTATTTCTTGCGAAGCGCGAAACGGACTTGGTTAAAATCATATCCACCTTTCCGTTTCGGCAATCCGCAAGGAGCCTTTGAAAGTTTTCTCGGTTATCCTTTGTGCCGGTCAGAGCTTCATCGGCATATACGCCTGCGTACTCCCATCTGCCGTGGTTCTGTATCAATTTGCTGTAATAACTCACCTGGGCGGAAAGCGAGTGGAGCATCGCATCCTTACCGGAGGATACTCTGGCGTATGCTGCCACTCGTTTTGCTCTCGGCAATTCCGTTTTTGCAAAACGGGTCTGTGTAACGATCCTTTCCAATTCATATACCTCCTTTGTATCAATTAAGGTCACTACATATTCGCTCTAACTGGCGGATATATCAAGCAGATTCCGCAAATATACTACCCGAAGATAATCCGTATTTCTTTGTGAGTGTTGTGCATATCTTACGATACTCTTTTTCCGTAAAAGTGCCGTCTTCCGTAAGGCCCTTGAGAAGAGCCAGGGAGGTTCGGTACAGCATCAAGTTTTCGGGTGCGTATTTATCCTGCTTGTCTTGACGCAACGTAACAGGCACGGCTGCAGTATTGTCGGTTTTTGTTACCATAGCTCTCAAACTCCTTTCCGCAGTATTCGCAGGTAAGATTGTAATAGGCTTTGCGGTTCACCGAGTCTCGGTGGGTGTTCCACCACAGCATTCTGCAAGTATCCGAACAGAACTTCTTTTCTCGTCTGTTTTCTTTTTGAAGAACGGGTTTTCCACACTGCTTACAAGCCTTGGTGTTGGGTATGTTTGGGTGTCGGCTGATATGGGAGCGTACGGTCCCGGCAGACAATCCTAAAGTGGCGGCAATCACGGAAGGGCTATGCCCCTCGAGCCGCATATTGTTAATGGCGATTTTGTTTTGTAGTGTCATGGCATATCTCCTTCCTATGACTACAAGAGTAAGGGAGAGCGACCCGAAAGCCGCCCTCCCGTGGCCGATTCGATTGATATTGGGGTTAATACCCTGTTTGATTTTGCGATTTTTTGTATGAGGGGCCACGTCCGTTGCATAAGTAAAAGGTTGTAGAGATTTCGATACCCCCCGGGGCTATTCCCCCTAAAACTTATGCGAATTTTTTCGTGCGACCCCAGAGCCGTTGCACACCTATATAGGTGTAGAGATTTAGATCCCCCTACCCGGGGTACACATCAAACCTGCGGACGTTCGTACCTGAGTTCGCCGAGGTTCTTTTCCGTAGCGGCACCGGTGCGACAAAGCTCACAAGTATAATCGTAGAGCCTGTTTATTACATTACCGATTTCCGAGAATGGTACTTCCTTTATGCACGTAACCGTGAACGCACTCCCGTACCATAAAAAGATGACGGCTTTTCTACGTTTGCTTGTGGTGTGCGTTCCGCTGACTTCAACATTAAATCCATTGCCAAAGTCACGGTAAATGCATCGTTCTCCATCAACACGAAGAATACGACACCCATTGCCGATTTCACGGCAGAGTTTGTTCTGGGCATAGTCCTTTTTAGTTTTATACATACTTACACCTCCTTCCGTTGTTTTTTCCTTTTGTCCTTTTTTGTCACATATATCATAACAACGCACTATAAGACACCACCGAAGGGGTTCTTGAAACGGGCGTTGCAATACTCAAAAATTTGGCTGAAGTTGTCGAATGTTTTACTCCCGTTTTCATATATCAAATGCCACCTGGGATCGGCGGAATAATTGCCGTATGCTACGGTGACACTACCTTCTTTCAGCGGTATGAC
>JAZQVQ010000003.1:0-5478 GCA_045631825.1 Eubacteriales bacterium
CCAAGTTTCAGGAATTTGTCAAGAGCAGAGACAACAAAAACTATTATATGAGGGGTACATTCACGCACGCAAACCCCGATTTCTTAGAGGACATAAAGGTTATGCTTGACTTAGGGTTTACCGAGCTTAGCATGGAGCCTGTTGTCTGTCCCGAAAGTGACAAGTCTGCACTTACAAAAGAGGACATTGCGACAGTCTGTGACCAATATGAAAAGCTCGCATTTCTTATGCTTGAACACGAAAAGCAAGGAAAACCCTTTACCTTCTATCACTATATGATTGACCTTACCGGTGGGCCTTGTATTTACAAGCGTATTTCGGGCTGTGGTTCAGGAACTGAATATATGGCTGTTACTCCCTGGGGAGATTTATATCCCTGCCATCAATTTGTCGGAGAGGAAAAATTCAAGCTCGGTGATGTCTGGAGCGGAGTTACAAACAAAGATGCACAGTGTGATTTTGCAAGTTGCAACGTATATTCACGAGAGGAATGTCGTGATTGCTGGGCAAAGCTTTATTGCTCTGGTGGTTGTGCTGCAAATGCTTATCATGCAACCGGCTCTGTCAGAGGCATTTACAAAAGCGGATGTGAATTATTCAAAAAACGTATGGAATGTGCTATTATGCTTCAGGTTGCAAAAGCCGAGTCCGGTAAACAATAATGGACACACCTATTTTTGATTTTGTAAAAAAGTATGTTTCGGACAGCCCTTTAAGGCTTCATATGCCCGGTCACAAGGGTCAAAGCTTTATTGGCAGTGAAGAATTTGACATAACCGAAATAACCGGAGCTGACAGTTTATACTGTGCCGATGGCATAATACTTCAAAGTGAGCAAAATGCATCGAAGCTTTTTGAAAGTGCAAGAACCATCTATTCCACCGAGGGATCTTCCCTTTGTGTCCGTGCCATGCTTTACCTTGCCTGTCTTGGCAATTACGGCAGCAAAAACAGACCTCTTATAGCGGCAGCAAGAAACGTACACAAATCTTTTATTTACAGTGCCGCACTTCTGGATTTCGATGTTCTTTGGTTATACCCTGATGAAAATTCTCTTTCGTTATGTTCCTGTGTAATAACGCCCGATGTTCTTGACAAAGCCTTATGTCAAAGTGATGTAAAGCCCTGTGCTGTTTACATCACAAGCCCTGATTATCTCGGCATAATGTCAGACATTGATAGTTTAAGTAAGGTTTGTAAAAAACACAATGTTTTATTACTTGTTGACAACGCACACGGTGCCTACACAAAATTCTTACCAAAAAACTTGCATCCCATTTTCTTGGGTGCCGACATTTGCTGCGATTCGGCACACAAAACCTTACCTGTTCTTACAGGCGGTGCATATTTACATTTTTCGGGGAACGTTACGCAAGACATTTTAAAAAATGCAAAATCTGCAATGGCAATGTTTGGCTCTACAAGTCCGTCATATCTTATTTTATCGTCACTTGACAAGGCAAACAGTTACCTTATCGGTACTTATCGTGAAAAGTTATATGAGTTTACACAAAAAATTGAAGCTCTAAGGGAAAGGCTGCGTTCTCTCGGGTTTGATGTTTTAAGCACCGAGCCTTTAAAGATAACAATAAAAACCAAGCCTTACGGATACACGGGGATTGAAGTAGGCAAGTTTTTAGAAAGCAACAGTATTTTCATCGAGTTTTGTGACAACGATTTTCTAGTTATGATGTTCACTCCGGAAACTGACGACAATAGTCTTGAAAAATTATACGATGTTTTGTCTTATTTGCCGAGAAAACCCGAAATTTTGCAAAAAGCTCCTACAATAAGCAAGGCACAATCAAGTTTATCAATACGAGAGGCTCTCTTTTCAAAGAAAAAAAAAGTTCCCACTGCAGATGCTTTGGGTAAAATTCTCGCCGACACAAACGTCCACTGTCCCCCTGCTATTCCTATCGCAGTATGCGGTGAGAAGCTTGGCAAAACAGAAATTCAAAATCTTTTATATTACAACACAAAAGAAATTTTTATTGTTAACGAAGATTAACTTTACAACAAGCAAACATCCACTCGCTGAACACGGGTGGATGTTTGCTTGTTCTTTATTATGCCATAAGAGTTGCCATAACAGCCTTTTGTGCGTGAAGTCTATTTTCTGCCTCATCAAATATTTCATTTGCGTGTTCTTCAAACACCTTATCGGTTATTTCTTCTCCTCTATGTGCCGGCAAGCAGTGCTGAACTATTGCACCCTTATTTGCCTTCTCCATACACGCATCATTTATCTGATATCCCTCAAACGCAATCTTTCTCTTTTCTATTTCATCTTCCATACCCATACTTGACCAGACATCTGTAAACAGTGCATCGCTCTCGCTTGCCGCTTCAAGTATATTATTTGTCCATGTAAACTTTGAGCCATACGTCTTTGCAAACTCAAGCACCTTTGCATGCGGCTTATAGTCATCAGGAGTTGCAACTGCAACGTCCATTCCTGCGATAAGTCCGCCAACGATAAGTGAATTTGCCATATTATTTCCGTCACCTATGTAGCACATTTTTTTGCCTTCAAACGAACCCTTATACTCCTTTATGGTAAGCAAGTCTGCAAGCACCTGGCAAGGATGTGCATAGTCCGTAAGTGCGTTTATAATCGGAATTGACGCATACTCTGCAAGTTCTTCTACAATCTCCTGACCGAAGGTTCTTATCATAATTCCGTCAAGATAACGAGAAAGAACTCTGGCTGTATCCTTTATAGGCTCTCCTCTACCAAGCTGAGTATCCTTGGACGACAGGAAAAGTGCCGTTCCTCCAAGCTGGTATATTCCCGCTTCAAAGGAAACTCTTGTTCTTGTAGACGATTTTTCAAATATCATACCAAGTGTTTTACCTTTGAGGATTTCGTGCGGAATCCCATTCTTTTTTTCGTATTTCAGTTTCTGTGCAAATTCTATAAGGGTTAAAAGTTCATCCCTTGTAAAATCCTGTATTTTAAGCAAATCTCTCTTCATCTATATTTCTCCTTTTAATTTGTCTTTAAAATAAAGCTGAAAGAATTTCAAGTGCTTTATCAATCTGTTCGTAAGTGATATTAAGCGGCGGAAGAAGTCTTATTACATCCTTGCCTGCTGTAAGAACAAACAATCCGTTTTCAAGAGCTTTGCTGGCCACATCGTGTATTTCAAGGCTTGTCTTTATACCTATCATAAGTCCCATACCGCGAACTTCAAGTATACTCTCCTTACCAAGAGACGCAAGCTTTTCTCTTATATATGCACCCTTTTTACATACTTCGTCAAGGAATTTTTCATTCGATACAACGTCGAGTACGTAATTTCCTGCTGCACACGAAACGGGATTACCCCCAAACGTTGAGCCGTGAAGTCCACGTGTCAGTACGTCACAGCAGTTTTCATTTGCAACAACCGCTCCAATCGGAAGTCCACCACAAAGTCCTTTCGCAAGTGTTATAATATCGGGTTTTATATTATAGTGCATAAACGCAAACATTTTTCCGGTTCTTGCAACACCTGTCTGGATTTCATCCACTATAACAAGAACATCTCTCTTTTTACATTCATCATACACAAAGCTGACAAAGTCATAATCAAGTACGTTTACGCCACCCTCACCCTGTATACACTCAAACATACAGGCACAAACGTCTTGTTTATCAAGCATTGACAAGAATGTGTCTTTACCCCCGACTTCACAGTAATCAAACCCATCTGTGAACGGATAGAAGTGTTTGTGGAACACATCCTGTCCCGTTGCGGCAAGAGTTGTTATTGTTCTTCCGTGAAAGGATTTACCAAAGGTTATTATTTTATTTCTGCCCTCTCCGTACTTATCATTACTATACTTTCTTGCAAGCTTTATAGCACCCTCATTTGCCTCAGCTCCTGAATTGCCAAAGAATACCTTTGAAAGCCCTGAAAGCTTTACTATTTTTTCTGCCAGAGTTACAACCGGCTCGCAGGTAAAGTAATTTGAAACGTGCTGTGTTTTGAGCAGCTGTGTCGTCACAGCCTTTACGTATCCGCTATCTGCCGTTCCAAGAGCAAGTGTTCCTATTCCCGAACCAAAATCTATGTACTCTTTTCCATTATCACCGACAAGCACAGAACCATTTCCGTGGTCAATCGTAAGGTCATACCGTCCGTAAGTGGACATTATATATTTACTGTCAAGCTCTTTTATATTTGACATACTTTTCCCTCCGGGTTATTTGACAAACATTGTTCCGATACCTTCATCGGAAAGCATTTCTATGAGAATTGAGTGCACAAGTCTTCCGTCGATTATATGGGCTCTGTTCACTCCGCCTGTAACTGCCATTTCGCAACATTCAACCTTTGGAATCATTCCACCCTTTATAATGCCTTCGTCCTTTAAGGAATTTATTTCATCAAGCGAAACTGTTGAAATAAGCGAATCCTCATCTTTAAGATCTCTCATAAGTCCCTTTATATCGGTAAGCAAAATAAGCTTTTCTGCTCCCAGTGATATTGCAATTTTTGCCGCCGCCGTATCTGCATTTATATTATAAACCTGACTTTCGTCATCACAGCTTCCGGAAACCGTTGCAACAACGGGAATATATCCTTTTTCAAGGTTATCTGTTATAATTTCCGTATTTACCTCAACAATCTCACCGACGCAGCCATAATCGTTTATTCCGTCTTCAAGCTTTTTAGCCTTAATAAGTCCGCCATCGAGACCTGAAAGTCCGACAGCCTTACCGCCGATTCGTTCAATCTTGTTTACAAGATCTTTATTTGTTTTGCCGGAAAGCACCATCTGCACAACCTCAACAGCCTCCTGAGAGGTATATCTAAGTCCGTTTATAAAATTGGTTTCTATTCCAAGCTTATCAAACATTGCACTTATCTCAGGTCCACCACCATGGACAAGAACTACATTTATTCCGACAAGGCTAAGCAGTACAAGGTCAGATATAACCGCATCCTTAAGTCCCTCGTTTGTCATAGCGTTTCCGCCATATTTTACCACTATTGTTTTTCCTGTGTACTTTTGAATATACGGCAACGCCTGAATAAGAACTTTTGCCTTATCTGTATTTGAAATAAACATACAAAACTCTCCTTACTTACAAAATCAAGAACGGTAATCGCCGTTTATTCGCACATACTCATAACTCAAGTCACAACCATACGCTATTGCAAAATTGTCTCCCGAGTGCAAGTACACATCTATTATAATCGAATCCTCAAGCAGAATCTGCTTTGCCTTATCCTCATCAAAGCCTACATCTCCACCATTTTTACACACATTTATTTCACCTGCGTTTGAAATAAAGTTGACTTCAACCTTACTTGTATCAAAACTCACTCCGGCATACCCGAGAGCACACAACACTCTTCCCCAGTTTGCGTCTGCTCCAAACATTGCCGTCTTGACAAGTGGTGAATTTATAACGGATTTTGCAAGAATTCTTGCATCTTCATAATTGTTACATCCTCGCACTCTACATTCAAGAAGCTTTGTTGC
>JAZQVQ010000004.1:0-15706 GCA_045631825.1 Eubacteriales bacterium
AACAGCGTTCTTCTATGGTAAGATGTTTGTAGCTCATATAAATCCTCCTTGGTTTTTGTTTTGTGGCAATTACATTATACCATGGATTTATATGGGCTTCCCTTTTTATTTACTGTTGCACTTGATAGTATAACTCACCATTATATAAAAATGGCGTAAACGTTTTGTTTACGCCATTTGTGTTTTATTGTATTTTCGGTGAGGAGCCGTACTCATTAAGATAAGCCCTGTAAAATGAGGAATAATTGTTAAAACCTGAAAGCTTTGCGGCTTCGCTTGCTGGCATACCCGATTTTATCATATCTTTTGCCGTTGCAAGCCGTTTTTTTGTAATGTATTGATGAACGGTCATACCTGTAGCCACAGGAAATAAGTGACATAAATGATATTTGGAAATAAAAAACATTTTTTCAAGCTCGGCAAGCGAAAGACTTCGTGTGTAATTTTTGTTGATGTATGAAATAACTTCTTTAATTGGGGAACTCTCTGGTTTGGGATTTGAATATGACTTGATGCTGTTTATAAGGTACAGAATCTCAGTAAGACCTGCACGTGTTATGGGAGAATCCATTGTTTTAAATTTGTTGGAATATTTCCTTGTACGCATAAATGCATCGTATAAACCACTGCTTTTTACGGTTTCTGCATCTATTTTATTACCGATTTCACTGTATGAGGCGATAAACTGATCTTCGTATTCGGTACACTTGTTTATTTTGAAAAAATCGGGAAAAATATCAACCACAATTCTGTGATATATGACGTCGGAATTGTGAAGTATTCTGTGCATTTGATTTTTTCCTATAACAATTATGCTGTAAGGCTCCAGATCATACACGTTTTCCTCAACAACATACCTTGAATCACCTCTTAAAAATAGTAATAACTGGTATTTGTCGTGCATATGTAACATGAAACGTTCGTCTGAATGTGGGTAGGTTATTTTTTCGTTGAAACAAAATAATGATTCCATTTTCTCACCTCGAAATTCATTATAACACAAATTCGCAACTTTTGCAATATTTAACGCAAATTTTTGTATAGACATTTTAAAAATGTTTTGTTATCATTATAACGAAAATAATAGGGAGAGTTTTTATGGTATATAATAAAATCAGTGGGTTTTCCGACGAAATGGATACGGATATTGTTACTCAGTTTGAGACTCTTAATAAGCTTGGCATAAAATATTTTGTTCCCAGAGGGATAGACGGCAAGAATGTCTCAGAGCTTGATGATGAAGATGTAATGGTACTCAAACAAAAAATGGATAAGTATGGTATCAGAGCTTCCTCGATAGGCTCACCTGTCGGCAAAATAAAACTGACAGATGACTTTGACGAGCATTTTGATATGTTTAAAAGAGTTGTAAAAATAACAAAAATGCTCAATGCAAAGTATATAAGAATTTTCAGTTTTTATCACGAAAGTACACACACAGAGTGGACAGAGCAGGAAAGAGCACAGGTAATAAATCAGCTTAAAAAGATGATTGATTATGCTAAAGAAAATGACGTTGTGCTTTTGCATGAAAATGAAAAAGATATATATGGAGACACAATATCACGTTGTCTTGACTTGATTAAGGAGCTTTACTGTGATAACTTCAAAGCAATCTTTGACCCTGCAAATTTTGTGCAGAGCGGTCAGGATACAAAGAATGCCTTTGATGTTCTTAAAGATTATATTGAGTATGTGCATATAAAGGACGCAGTAAAAGAGAATTGCGATGTTGTCCCTGCAGGACACGGTGATGGGAATATCGAGTATGTTCTCAAAAACCTTTTTGACAGCGGTTATGATGGCTTTTTGAGCCTTGAGCCGCATCTTGGAAGCTTTGAGGGACTTGCAGCACTTGAGCTTGACGATAAAATGGAAAAGCTTCCGAAAAGCGGAATAGGTACATATACCATTGCCTTTGAGGCACTTTGTGAAATACTGAAGAAAGTTCTTTAATAAGAGAAAAACATCATATTTTTGTGATGGTGAAGACTTTGGGTGTAATAGTGTTTTTACTCTATAGTCTGCCTGTAAAAATGTGTTTAAGCGAAATGGGTTGTGCAACAAAAAATTAAACAAACAGGTTCATAGCCTCGCTTTTACAATAAATAAATCAAGGGAGAGAAAAAATGAAAAAGGTTAAACTTGGCATTATAGGCTACGGAAACATGGGTATGGGACATACTGCCGATATAATGGTTAGAGGCAAAGTATCTAATATGGAGCTTGCAGCAGTATGTGATATTGCAGAAAACAAACGTAAGATGTTCAGCGAAAGGTATCCTGACATTCCCGTTTTTGAAACTGCAGAAGAACTTTATAAGAGCGGTCTTTGCGAGGTTGTTTTGATAGCAGTTCCGCACTACGACCATCCGCCTCTTGCAATCAAGGCATTTGAATACGGTCTTAATGTTATAACAGAAAAACCTGCAGGTGTTTATACAAAGCAGGTTAAGGAAATGAATGAGGCAGCTGCAAAGTCAGGTAAGCTTTTCGGTATTATGTATAACCAGAGAACAAACCCGATTTATCAGAAGATACGTGATATGATAAGCCGCGGAGAACTGGGACATATCAAGAGAATCACATGGATTACGTCACACTGGTACAGAAACCAGGCATATCATAACAGCAGCGGATGGCGTTCGACATGGGACCAGGAAGGTGGCGGAGCTTTGATTAATCAGAACCCGCATCAGCTTGACCTCTGGCAGTGGATGTTCGGTATGCCTAACAGAGTATATGCAAGAGCATATTTCGGCAAGTACTATGATATCGAGGTTGAGGACGATGTTACCGCAATTTTCGAATATGATAACGGTACAACCGGTGAATATATAACTTCAACAGGTGAGGCTCCCGGTACAAACAGACTTGAAATTGCTTGTGATATGGGTAAACTGATTGTAGAAGACGATAAACAGGTTACTTTCTACAGAAACGTTATTTCCGAACGTGAACATAACAGAACAAGTACAAGACCTTTCGCAAAGCCGGAATGCTGGAAGTGCGAAATCCCCGTTGATTCTTCAGGTGGAAAGCAGCACTCAGGTATACTTGAAAACTTTGCATCTGCACTCCTTAACGGCACAGAACTTCTTGCTAAGGGTGAAGAAGGTATAAACGGACTTACAATTTCAAATGCTATGCATCTTAGTGCATGGACAGGCGAAATGATTGACATTGATAATTTCCCGGACGATAAGTACTACGAATTGCTCAAGGAAAGAATTGACGCATCCAAGGCAAAAAGATAAAAAGAGTTTTAATGGGTTAGGGAGAAGTATTATGAATAAGGGATTAGGCGTAACGCTTTATACGGTAAGAGATTTTTGCCAGACAATAGAAGACTTTGACACTACCTGTAAAAGAATTGCAGATATAGGTTATAAGTTTGTACAGCTTTCGGGTATTGGAGATTTTACAGGCGAACAAATCAGAGAAATACTTGACAAGTACGGTTTGAAAGCGGTATGTACACACAGAAAAAATCCAAATTATCTTGAGAACCTCGAGAGTGAAATTGAATTTCACGAAAAGATAGGTGCGAAGATTTGCGGAATCGGTGGTGCACGCGACGTGACAGATGGAAACATCGAAGCGTTTTTAAATGACTTCACTCCGGTTGTAAATGAGCTGGCAAAAAAAGGATATATGTTTACTTATCATAATCATCAGTATGAGTTTACAAAATATGATGGGAAATTTGCACTGGATATTCTCATAGAGGCAAGCGAAAATTTCAAATTGCTGTTTGATGTTTATTACGCTTCCGTTGTAGGAGTAAACCCTGCAAAATTCATCAGAAAACATGCAGGAAGTATTCCTTGTGTACACTTCAAGGATTATAAGATAGTAGAAAAACAAGGACGCTTTGCAGAAGTCGGTCAGGGCAATCTTGACTGGGATGATATTATTGCAGCATGTGAAGAATCTGGCGTTGAGTATGTTATCGTTGAGCAGGATTTGTGTTATGATACAGACCCATTTGAAAGCCTTAAAATAAGTTACGATTTCCTCAAGCAGAAGGGATTTGATTAATCAATGAAAAATGTATGTATCATAGGATATGGAGCAATCGGTCCTATACACGCGGCGGCTATTGCAAAGGTTGAAAACGCAAAGTTTTATGCTGTATGCGATAATAATCCGAAAAAAATCGAGAAATGTAAGCAAAAATATGATGTTTTGGCTTACAGCGATATAGACGAAATGCTCTGTGACAAAAACATTCATAGCGTGCATATTTGCCTACCTCATTATCTTCATTTTGAGGTGGCGAAAAAGGCTCTTGCTGCCGGCAAAGAGGTCGTATTGGAAAAACCTGTCACTATGACAAAGCAGGAATTTGACGAGCTTCTGACTCTGGAAAATTCGGATAAGATTTGTATTGTTCTTCAAAACAGACTCAACCCCGGTATAGTAAAGCTTAAGGAAATAGTTGATAGCGGTAAGCTTGGTAAAATCAAAACCGTAAAGGGAATACTTACATGGTGTCGTGATGCACAGTATTATGCACAGGACGCATGGCGTGGAAAGTATGCGACCGAAGGTGGTGGAGTTCTCATTAACCAGGCAGTGCATACTCTTGACTTTTTCAGTTATGTTACAGGAAGCGTTCAAGAGGTAAGGGCACAGCAGGCAAACTTTTCAATAAGCGAAATTGAGGTTGAAGACACAATGTCTGCTTATATGAAGTTTGAAAACGGTGTGACGGGTATATTCTTTGCCACTAACGCCTATGGTACAAGTAGTAACCCTGTGTTTGAAGTTGTTTTTGAAAATGGTAAAGCTCGCTATACAGACGGAAAACTGTTTGTTGGTGAAGAGCTTGAAGCAGAAGATTCAAAGGCTGAAATAGGTAAAGTGGACTGGGGTGCAGGTCACGCTGCGTTGATTAAGAGATATTACGACTGTGGCGAGTATTTTTCGCCCCATGATGTTAAGAACACTATGTATACAATGTTCGCAATTTATGAAAGTGCAAAAAGTGCCAATGCACAAGCAATTACTGTAGAAGGATGAGCTTATAATGAAGATGACATTCAGATGGTACGGGTATGATGATTCTGTAACATTGCAAAAAATCAAACAAATTCCCTGTATGACAGGAGTTGTCACAGCGATTTATTCCGTGCCTGTAGGAGAAGTGTGGCCACAGGAAGAAATCGACAAGATGAAGGCAGAAGTAAATGCCAAAGGGCTTGAGATGGAGGTTATCGAAAGTGTACCTGTCCATGAAGATATCAAGCTCAAAAGAGGCAATTACCAGCTTTACATAGATAACTATAAGGAAAATATCCGTAGACTTGCAAAGGCAGGGGTAAAGTGTATATGCTATAATTTTATGCCGGTTTTTGACTGGACACGTTCAAGACTTGATCAGCCACTTGAAGACGGTTCCAATGCACTTGTTTACTATAAGCAGGATGTGGATAAGATGGATCCCACAAAGATGGTGTTGCCGGGGTGGGATGCATCGTATTCGCCGGACGAAATAAGTGGACTTGTAGATTCATATAAAGAACTTGGAAAAGAGGGTCTGTGGAAGAACCTTGAATATTTCATAAAGGAAATTATGCCTGTTGCAGTGGAATGTGATGTCAATATGGCAATACATCCGGATGATCCTCCGTGGAGCATTTTCGGTATTCCGAGAATTATCACCTGTGAGGAGAATATAGACAGATTCCTCTCGCTTTATGATGACGTACACCATGGACTTACACTTTGCAGCGGAAGCCTTGGCTGTGCAAAATTCAACGATTATACCGCTATGGTTAGAAAATATGGTGCGATGGGACGTATTCATTTTGCACACGTAAGAAACATAAAGATACTCGATGATGGCTCTTTTGAGGAAAGCGGGCATCTTTCAGCGTGTGGTTCTCTGGATGTGGTTGAAATCTTAAAGGCTTATCACGATACAGGCTTTAAGGGGTACTTGCGTCCTGACCACGGTAGAATGATATGGGGCGAAACAGGTAAGCCCGGCTATGGACTTTATGACAGAGCTCTTGGTGCAATGTATATGGCAGGTATCTGGGAAACTCTTGACAAAATGAAAGGAGAAGGCAAATAATGATGAAATTGCCTTTTGAAGTGAATTTAAGCGACAAGGTTGTTGTTGTAACAGGAGCCGGCGGAGTGTTGTGTTCTATGTTTGCAAAGGCATTGTCGAAAACAGGAGCAAAGATAGCACTTCTGGATCTTAACGAGGAAGCAGCAAAGAAGTATGCTGACGAAATCGTAAAGGAGGGCGGCGTTGCTAAAGGTTATGCTTGTAACGTGCTTGATAAGACAAGTCTTGAGACAGTACATGAACAGGTGATTTCGGAGCTTGGCACTTGTGATATTCTTATTAATGGTGCCGGAGGTAATAATCCTAAGGCGACAACGGATAACGAGTATTATACACCCGAGGCTATGGGTAAGATGAAGACATTTTTTGATCTTGACCAATCAGGCGTTGAATTTGTTTTCAACCTTAACTTTTTGGGTACACTGTTGCCTACACAGGTTTTTGCACAGGATATGCTAAGTAAGGATGATGCAAGCATCATCAATATCTCAAGTATGAATGCATATACTCCTCTTACTAAAATTCCTGCATATAGCGGAGCAAAGGCTGCAATTTCCAACTTTACACAGTGGTTGGCAGTGCATTTTTCAAAGACAAATATTCGTTGTAATGCAATAGCACCCGGATTTTTCGTTACCAAACAGAATGAAAAGCTGCTCTTTAATGAAGACGGAACACCAACACCCAGAACTGATAAAATTTTAGGCAGTACGCCTATGGAAAGATTCGGTGAGCCTGAAGAACTTATAGGTGCACTTCTGTTTTTGGTTTCAAAGAAAGCATCAAGCTTTGTAAACGGTGTAGTAATTCCTGTCGATGGTGGTTTTTCTGCATATAGCGGTGTTTAACCTTCTCACTTAAAAAAATAAATCAATAAATTAAAGGGTTGTGTTCATTTTTGATACAACCCTTTTGACTTATAAACCAATAAATAATCGTAGGGGACGATGCTTGCATCGTCCCGCGTTTTTGTGTATTTAAATTTTGGTACAACACCTTGTCTGTATTGTTTGTTGTTAAGCCGACTTACCTAAAGTGCTTTTTCAATTTTGAAAACCTGAGTTTCATATTGGCTGCAGCTAAACTTTAAAACGTCGGTTGTAACACTTGTGCCACTTTGAGTGTTTGTGCATTTGACTGCATAAGGAAATTTTATTTCCTTTTCACCGGCAGTTACAGCGTGAAGAGCTGCAAAACCGTTTCCGATATAAAATACATCGTAACTTTCGTTGAAAAGGAACACCTTGTTTTCCTTAAAGAATGATGTTAATTCTTGCGGTGTAAATAATGACTTTTGTGCGGTAGTGCTTATGCTTGCTATTTTACACTTGTCAAGTACCTGCAAGGCTTTTTTGTAAAAAGCTTGATTTTGGGTTAAACCGAAAATCACAGCCTTGAATGAGGAATTCTGCCAGTCTATTTTGTCAAAATCCTCTGCAAGATAGAATTTGTAGGGAACTCCTGTGAACCCAAGACTTTTCCTGATGTTAAAAGAAGACCTGTGAGCAGGGTGAGCACATCCTATGTATGAATTACTCTTTTCATCAAGTATTACGGCAACTTCTGTGTCAAATTCAAGCGGGGTCTTAACTAATGAATTGTTGTAAAGCTCAAGCGAACGAGCCATTTCGTTCATAAGCTTTTCGGAAGAAAACCAGTGACCGAACATATCAAACCACCAGAGTCCATGCTTGTGAGTAAGCTGCCTAGCAAGACTTTTTCTGATAGCATATACCGAAAGCTCCTCTGTGGCAGGACCTTCCCAGACCTTGTCACTGTAAAAATTAAGTGGATCACTGCCCAGTCTGCTTTGTCCGGGAGATTTCGTTAAAAATGTTCTTATGTCACATTCCATAAAACACATTTTTCCGTGGAGCTTTATGGTGTCGACAGGAAGCATATCCGGCCAGTCAACTCCAAGAGCACGACTGTCCATATAGGAGTTGGGCGAAGATATAAAGTCTATGTTCTGTGAGTCAAGTATCAGACTAAGTGCATGAGTTCCCCATAGCGGATCGGGAACTTCTGCAGTGTACCCGTAAAATACACCCACGATTTGTTTGTATTCGACAGCATCTTTTGCCGCTTTGCATAGTATGTCAATGGTTTTTGCAACCTCTTCACTCGCAAAACGAAGATATTCGGTCAAAGACTTGTCTTTTATATCCGCACAAGTCTTAAGCTGTTCAAGGTCCGGAAGTTCAGAAAGTGGAGAAATACCCGGATACTTATTCTGAAGATATTTGTTGAAGTAGGGCAGAGTGTATTCGCAGTAAGAACCGTTTAAGTCAAGATGGAACCATTCCTGCGTGTTTCCGCCACTTATCTGATAGCCGAAAATACGGTCGGATGCACCAAAGCTCTTGAAATGTTCGATTAGGGTTGTCAGCATTTTGCAGGCATCTTGTCTGAATTTTTCAGAATACAACGATTCTCTTCTTTTTCCGTGAGGAACCGGGATAGTCTCAGACGGATTTTCCTGTATCCACCATTCAGGCATACAAACGTAAATTCTTGGGAAGATGTAAGCATCAGGACAGACCTTGAGGACTTTGTCAATGACATCATCCACAACAGAAAAATCTGCCTCGTCTTTGCTGTCAAAAACTCCGCCCGTAAAAGGCACAAAACCACTTCCGGTGTTTATAGGCTGAGAAGCAAGAGAAACCGAGACGGAATATATTTTGAAACCTCTTTGGGCAAATGCCGCATAATCGTTCCGCTCGTCAAAGTATGTCATGTACGCACATGCAGACAATTCTTTGTCACCAATACAAAGACACGGGTTACCGTTTTTCAAAAGGATTTTACTTGATTCCATTATTTTTTACCTCTGTTGTATGAATCTACTGCATCCCTTATTACAAAATTGTTGTTATTAAGTAGCTTTTCCGAGTTTTCATAGCTTTCACCGGTGATATCACAAACAATTCTTATCATTCTGTCACGAAGCTTTATGTTGATAGGTCTTAGGTTTATCATAAGGTTTTCATAAACATGTCCCATTTTAACCATTACTCCGGTAGAAATCATGTTGAGAATCATTTTGTGTGCCGAACCTGCCTTGAGCCTTGTAGAGCCTGTAATTACTTCAGCACCTGTATCGGGATGTATACCGATGTCGGCAATTTGTTCGATTTTGCAACCTTTGTTTGAGTTTATCGCAACGGTAAAGCAACCTGCTTCCTTGGCTTTTGTCAAAGCACCGCATACGTAAGCAGCACCACCTGAGACGGAAATACCTACGACTGAATCGTTTTGATTTATGTTGTACGCAGCAACATCATTGCATCCGTTATCATAGTTGTCCTCAGCACCTTCCGAAGCATTTACAAGTGAACTATATCCGCCTGCCATAACTCCGATTACGGTATCGTTTGTAACACCGAATGTAGGAGGACATTCCGAGGCGTCAAGTACACCGAGTCTGCCGGATGTTCCGCAACCGACATATATAAGTCTGCCACCCTTTTTCATTCTTGCACTTACTTCGTCAACAACTTTTGCTACGCTTTCAAGCTCGCTGTTTATTGCAAGAGCTGCATTGATGTTTTCTTCCTGCATTACCTGCATCATTTCAAGAGATGTCATTTTGTCAATGTTCATACTTTTTTGATTGCGATATTCTGTCTTAATCATGGTTTGATTTCCTCCTTCATTCCTGCAAGACGTAAAGCACCGATTACCGGAGACGCCGTACTTAAAGAAATATTGTAATTTTTGTGACAATCAAGTTGTTTTACGAATTTTTCTATCATAGATATAACATCTGTGTTTTTTGATATAGACCCCACAAGACGAACATCTATATTTGTATCATCAAGGTGACGGGATGCATCAATTATAAGCCGTGCTACCGCTTTGAAATTGCGTTCGAGTATACTCTTTGCAATTTTGTCACCCTTTTCGTATGCAGTAAATACAATAGGTGCGGCAGATGCTATTTTCTTTTTTCCGCCCTCGTAAAAATCGGATATGCTGTCAAGCAATTTACTTTTTCCCGTAAACTCTTTTAATAAATCAATAAGGATTGTGTCATTTGATTCATTCTGCTCGCTGTTTAAGGCTTCAACAATAGCGTCTCTGCCGATTGAATATCCGCTTCCTCCGGTGTCAAATAAATACCCGAAACCGCCGGTTCTGAATAGCTCCTTGTTCTTTTGAGTAAAAGCAATATCTCCAGTGCCTAAAATCACCATAATTCCGTCATCATCAAGTAAAGCTGCTGCAACGGCATTTATGGAATCACTGTCGTTGCTGTATTTGCAGAAACGGAATTTTTTGAGGAAATTGGATATTTTGTTTTTGTTGTCACCCGTAATTCCACCTGCAATACCTGCAAAAACCGAAATTTTACCCAAGGAGATGTCACCGCAGACCTCTCGTATTCCGCTTTCCAGAATTTCGCACGCCTTGTCAAATCCTATGTCTACAGGATTGCTTTCCCTGAGAATTTTTCGATTTACAATATGACCGTCTTTGTCGGTTAACAGAAATTCGGTTTTTGTACCACCACCGTCAATTCCAAGAAAATATGTAGGCTCCGTATCTGTGTTGAAAAGTTCATCAATACTGACGCGAAGAACCTCGGAAAGCTTTGGAAGAAGAAAACTCGGAGGCAGAGCCTCTCCGGCTTCCCATTTGCTCACGGATTTTTCTGTGTATCCTATCAATTCTGCAAGTTGTTTTTGTGTAAGCCCGAATGATTTTCTTTTTTGCCTGAGAGTAGAGGCAAAGCCTTCGTAACCATTCATAATGTAAGCTGTCACTCCTTTTTATAAAGTTGTATTATCCCTTAATTCTATTATAAATTCTTTTTTTGAAAGTGTCAATCTTTAAAATGTAGACTTTGACGCCAAAAATTCTATAAATAGTGGAGTTTCGAGCGTTTTGTATAAAAAACTCCTAAGGTGTTTTATTACACCTTAGGAAAATTGTTTATTTACTTATAAATGCTGCTCTGTAATTTCCGGGCGGAACACCGCAGTATTTTTTAAAGACTCTTGAAAAATATGAAGTGTCGGGTATACCCACTGCGATTGCTATTTTGTCGAGAGGCAGGTCTGTTGAAGAAAGTAACTCCATCGCTTTAGCCATCCTCATTTTAGAAAGATAATTCTGTGGTGAAATTCCGTATACAACGCCGAAACGACGTATAAAATAGGTGGTTTGCATAAATACGATTTCCGCAAGTGCCTCGGTTTTTATGTGCTTGTCAAGATTGTTTGCCATATACTGCAAAACAGGCTCAAAGAATTTTCCGTCCTTGCCTTTTTTTATTTTGTGTGCCTCCGTGTATTCCTGAATGATACGCAGAACGTTGGCACACCAGCCAAGATCAAAAGCCGGATCTCTACGCATCTCTTTTCTGCAGGAGCCTTCAAAGTATTCACACATTTTTCCTCTGTCCTTTACATCGACGGCAAAATCTCCATCACTAAGGCCGAGATACTCCATAAGATTTTGATTTTCAATCTGGGCACTGAAAGCCATTTCGTACATAATAAAATTCTGGGAAGTGTGGGTATAAACACGCATTTTATCTTTTGGGAGAAAAGCAAGCTGACCTTCTTTTACCAGAAAGCTGTGATTGTCTATGCTTAAAAAACATTCTCCCTTGACCATATAAAAGAAAGTATCGTTTATACCTATGTGCCCGAGTCTGTCGCCTTTCCAGACGGTTGGAGGCACGTGAAGCCATACATCTATAGGCCGAACAGAAAAATTTCCGAGACGATATTCGTCGCTGCTCATAAGTCCTCCTTGTGCAAATCAATCCAAGCAGTGTGCAAAATATTTCAAAAAAACAAAAAAATCAACTTATATAAGGATTTTTCTATATAATAATATCATAATATAATCCAAATAAACGCAATTTAATCTATTGTTTTGTATAGTTTAACACAATATAATGGTTTTGTCAAGTTCTCCTCGTATTTGTGGTGCTTTGACGGAATTTGTGCAGATTTATGCATTAAAGAAGGGAAGATTGTTATGAAAAAGTATGTTATGGTTGGTTGCGGTTCAAGAGGAATGTATGCATATGCCTTGCCGCTTATTAAAAGCTATGGAGATTGTGCACAGCTTTGCGGAGTTTATGACATAAACAGAAAGAGAGCGGAGCTTGTTTCGTTGGAATCGGGGGTTGATGTTCCCGTATTTGATGAATTTGAAACAATGATAAACACTGTAAAGCCGGACAAGGTTATTGTTACATCCAAGGACTGTACACATGACGAGTACATCATCAAGGCAATGGAGATGGGTTGTGATGTCATAACAGAAAAGCCGATAACAACGACTTTTGAAAAGGCAAACGCAATTATAGAGGCAAAGAAAAGAACAGGTAGAGACATTATAGTAACTTTTAACGCACGTTTTAGTCCTTTCCACGCAAGAGTAAAGGAAATTCTTTCTTCCGGAGTTATAGGTGATGTTTTCAGCGTTCACTTTGAATATATGCTTGACACAAGCCATGGTGCTGACTACTATAGACGTTGGCACAGGGAACGTGAAAATTCAGGAACCTTGCTTGTACATAAGTCCACACATCATTTTGACTATGTAAACTGGCTTATTGAAGAAGAGCCTGTTGCGGTGAATGCATTTGGTACAAGACGTTTCTATGGACATACAAGAGAAGAAAGAGCCGAAAGATGTCTAAACTGCCCGTATAAAGAAAAGTGTGAATATCCGTTTGATATAACAACAGATGTGAATAAAAAGCTTTACCTTGATTGCGAGGGCGAGGATGGTTATTTGCGTGACAAGTGTATTTTCTCTGATGAAATAAATATTGAGGATAATGTAAGTGTTAACGTACAGTACGACAAAGGAGTTGTAATGAGTTATTCACTTACCACTCATTCACCTTATGAAGGTTACCATCTGGTTCTCAATGGTTCAGATGGAAGAATTGAGGTAGACCTCCTTCTTTCAGAGCTTCCGGGATTCAATGTTGACTCCAAAGGTGCCATAAGAATATATAACAGAAAAAATGAAGTTATCACTTATAATATGCCTAAGCGTTCGGCAGCGGGACACGGCGGTTCCGATAAAGCACTTAGTGATTGCGTGTTTAAGGGCGTTGATAATAAACCGGAATTAAACAGAGGAGCCGGACTTCGTGCAGGACTTATGTCAATAGGTATCGGCATGGCAGCGAATGTTTCTATGAAGGAAAACAGGAGAGTATATCTTTCAGAATTCTATAAGGATATTGAGGATATAAAATGATTACACGAATTAAAAATGCAGTTTTTGTAACTGATATTCTTGAAAGGGACAAATATCTCTACATAAAGGATGATAAAATTCTTGAGATAACTCAAGCGGAATTCCCTTATGACAAAGAAATTGATGCCGAAGGTCTTTATGTTTCTCCTGGTTTTATAGATATACATACTCACGGAGCCGGTGGTTATAACTTTACAACCGGAGGAGTAGAAGGGATTCTTGGCGGTGCGTACTGTCACGCAAAGTACGGAACAACCACGATATTTCCTACCGGTTCTACGGCACCTATGGAAACTCTCATAAATTATCTTGAGAGTGTAAGAGATGCTATGAAGTTCAATAAGCCCGGATTTCCTCATATTGCCGGTTCACATCTTGAAGGACCGTATTTCAGTAATGGACAGAAAGGTGCACAGGACCCCAAATTCCTGGTCGTACCAAAGTATGAGGAATATTCAAAATTCGTCGAGGTGTCACAGGGAACCCTAAAGCGTATCAGCTTTGCTCCCGAACTTCCCGGCTCTTTGGAACTTTGTGATTATCTTGCAGAACAGGGAATTGTGGCAGCATATGCTCATACCGCTGCAGTTTACTCTGAAATAAAGCCTCTTATTGACAAAGGTTGTAATGTTGCAACTCATATTTATTCTGGTATGGAGTGTGTTACAAGAAGAAATCTTATGCGTCATCTGGGAGCAGTTGAAACCTCGTATCTTGAGGACAGCGTAATTGTCGAGGCAATATGTGACGGAATTCATCTTCCGCCCGAACTTTTGAAGCTTGTTTATAAGATAAAAGGTCCTGATAAGATTTGTCTTGTCACGGACTCGACGCTTCCGGCGTGTGTGGATCCTG
Organism: Eubacteriales bacterium; assembly: GCA_045631825.1. Taxonomy (GTDB): domain Bacteria; phylum Bacillota; class Clostridia; order Oscillospirales; family CAG-382; genus UMGS1387. The sequence continues at coordinate 14,174 of JAZQVQ010000004.1, forward strand.
ATGATTTCAATTCGGGCAAATACGGCGGAAACGAAAGAAATTTCGTTGCAAACGGCGTATGTTATCTAAAAGATATGACTGCATTCTCCGGAAGTATCGCAACAACCGACAGACTTGTACGTGTAATGTATAAACAGGCGGAGGTTCCGCTTTGCGATTGTATAAAGATGATGTGCGAGGTTCCAGCCCGTACAATGAAAATTTTTGACAGAGGACAGTTGAAAAAGGACTTTTACGCAGACATGGTGTTCTTTGATGATGATATTAATGTTAAAAAGGTAATTATCGAGGGCACAGAGCTTGTTAATCAGTAATAGTTAAAGAAAATAAAGGAGTAGTTCTTTTGAGAGGGAACTGCTCCTTTTTAGCTTGTTGCACATTTAGATTTATACCACAAAACTCAAATAACGGCATCTGAAAGAAAATATGAATAAAAATTCAATAAATTTCACAAATAACTATAGACAAAATCAAACATTTCATTTATAATATATGCATTAAATGAGTGTGCATAAAACAGATTTTTGTTTTGACAAGTTAATTTTTAGCTTACACTGTTGTGTAAATTTCAGCTAATGGTTATAGGAGGTTATCAGATGAAAAAAATTTACGAAGGAAAGACAAAAGACGTATTTAGCCTTGATAACGGAAATGTAATGCTTAAGTTCAAGGATGATTGTACGGGTAAAGACGGTGTGTTTGATCCGGGAGAAAATTCTGTTGGACTTAAAATTGAGGGAATCGGAAAAGCAAACCTCAGAACATCGGTTTATTATTTTGACCTTCTTAAAAAAGCAGGTATAAAGACACATTATGTAAGTGCAAACGTTGAAGATGCGACAATGGAAGTACTTCCCGGAAAGGTTTTCGGAAACGGACTTGAGGTTATATGCAGACTTGTTGCAACGGGTAGCTTTGTACGTAGATATGGTGAATACATAAAGGATGGCACTGTTCTCGAGGGAGGATATGTTGAATGTACATTCAAGAATGATGAAAAGGGAGACCCGCTTGTTACAAGCGAAGGACTTTCGGCACTTGGAGTTATGAGCGAAAGTATGTTCAAGAGCATGAAAGAGCAGACACTGAAAATTACAAAAATCGTAGCTGATGATTTAAAAACAATAGGTCTTGATTTGTGGGATATTAAGTTTGAATTCGGTTACAATAATGATGAAGTTATTCTCATTGATGAGATAGCATCAGGTAATATGCGTGTATATAAAGACGGAAAAATTGTTGAGCCCGTACAGCTCACAAAGCTTATACTTGACAGATAATAAGCGGATATTAAAAACCAGCTCGTGCTTTCGGGCTGGTTTTGTGGCTGTATTAGAGAATTAAAACAGGAGATGAGTAAATGGCAAATAATATATGGCACGACATTTCGCCAAAGAGAATAAATACAGAAGATTTTATATGCGTTGTTGAAATATCAAAGGGAAGTAAAAAGAAGTATGAGCTGGATAAGGAAACGGGATATATAATACTAGATCGTATTTTGTATACATCAACTCACTATCCTGCAAATTA
>JAZQVQ010000005.1:0-2673 GCA_045631825.1 Eubacteriales bacterium
AGGGGTATTTGAGGTGCGATTTGCCAAACGCTGATATTGTTTGGGGAAAACATCTGTTAAAAAAAGGTTTTTGCAGAAAATTGATACCTGATGATGGGTTTGGAGATTATACCGTTGAAGATTTCTGCATAGACCACCCACGAGGCACTTATGTTTTAGGCACAGGCTCTCACGCTGTTTGTGTTCAAGACGGAATTATATTTGATGCTTGGGATAGTTCTAAAGAAATACCAATATATTATTTTTCAAAGGAGAATTAAACTATGGCTTACGGAAATTATGCACCATTTTACAGAGGGGGTTATTTTAACCTTATGCAAACACCGACAATGCCAAATATGGCAGAAAATCAGGGGCAATTTGTGCCACAGTATCAGCAACCTATGGCACAAACAAACCCTGTACCAATGGCACAACCTACAAATGATATGATATGGGTTTTAGGACAAACAGAGGCAGAAAGTTATCCTGTTGCGCCGAATAACAGTGTGGTTTTGTGGGATAAGAGCAACCCTACAATTTATGTCAAGTCAGTAAATGCACAGGGTATTCCGTCAATGCGCACTCTTGATTTTGTTGAGCGTGTGCAAAACTCCCCACAAACGCCCATAGAACATGCTTGTAAATGTGGTGACAAGTTTGTCACCAAAGACGAGTTAAAGGCGTTACAGGGCAAATATGACGATTTAACAGCCAAATATGAGGACTTGATGTCAAAGATGGTAGAAAAGGCAAAAGCAACAACTAAAAAAGCAAAGGGAGATGAAGAATAATGGCAAACCCTTTATATAACCCAATGAATAATCAGCAAAATCCGTTTGCACAAATTATAAGACAGGCAAGAGATTTTAGAAAACAGTTTACAGGCAACCCTCGTGACGAAGTTCAGCGACTTTTGAATACAGGGGCTATGAGCCAAAATGAATTTAACAGGCTTTCACAAATAGCACAACAAGTTATTCAAGCTATGGGTGAAGATGTTTAATAAGGCTTTTATCAAGAGCGTACGGCTTGATTTAGCATATAAATTTATTTTACAAAGGAGAAAAATACTATGATGGAAGATAATGGCTTCGCAACAGGCTACGCAGTTGGCAGAGATACAAACGGTGGCGGTTATGGTAACAACGGCTTTTTCGGTAACGATTGGGCTTGGATTGTAATACTTTTACTTTTCGGCTACGGTGGTCGTGGCTTTGGCGGTTTCGGTGGTGGCTATGGCTCAACAGGCGGTGTAGGCGAAAACTATGTCCTTGCTACTGACTTCGCTACAATCGAAAGAAAACTTGACGGAATTAACAACGGTATTTGTGACAGCACATTCCAGTTAACAAACACACTTAATTCAAACTTCCGTTCGGTTGATAACGCTATTTGCACACTTGGTTATCAGGCATTACAAAACACAAACGCAATTCAAACACAGTTGGCTGATTGTTGCTGTGGTATTAAGGGCGAAATTAAAGATGTTGCTTACGGCAATGAGAGAAACAGTTGGAATATTTCTAAACAGATTTCCGATTGTTGCTGCGACCTTGAGAAGATGAATCTCCAGAACAGATTCGATATGCAGACATACAACTGTAATACTCTCACAGCGATTGACAAACTCGGTGACAGAATTGTTGACTATCTTACACAGGACAAGATTGCAACACTTACGGCTGATAATCAGGCACTCCGTCTTGCGGCTTCACAGGCGAAACAGAATGAGTACCTTATTTCTCGCCTTGGCGAAAAATGCCCCGAGCCTGCATACATCGTACAGCCCCCTCAGCAGGTTACATTCCCGACAAATTGTTGCGGAACTGTAAACTATGCTTCTAATGGTTGCGGTGGTTGCGGTTCATTCTAATTGAATAATTAGAACTACTTTCGCACCTTGCGAATGTTCAATCTTAAATGATTGATAATGTTACAAAAGCGGTAAGGTGCAATATCTTTACCGCTTTAATTTTATTTGAAAGGAAGTATTTATTATGGCGGCTGAATATAGCTATGTACCGACACAAACAATCGGTATTGACGAAAATGTTGTCTTTATGGATGGAGATAGAGCGTGTAGAAAAGGTTTTGTTTCGCACAGAGCAGGTTCAGGCATCTTCTTTCTTAAAGGCTCAAACAATGGTTGCAAAGCGGTTTATCGTGTAACATTTGATGGAAATATTGCTATTGCAACAGGTGGCACGGTTGAACCAATTTCTGTGGCACTTACAATTAACGGCGAAGCACTTGGAAACGCAACAGCGATAGTAACACCTGCGGCGATTGGGGATTTCTTTAATGTGTCAATCACTACATTTGTTGACATCCCGTGCGGTTGTTGTGTAACCGTTTCCGTAGAAAACACAAGCGAAACAACAGATATTGATATTACCAATGCTAATATCATATTTGACCGTGTAGCATAAGAAAGGAGTGTTGAATTATGGAATATATTGAGAAAATTAAAAAAATGCTCTGCAAGGAACTTGACGAGTATGCTATGAAGCAGAAACTCACAGGTGGCGACCTTGATATGATTTGGAAGCTCACCGACACCGTAAAAAATTTGGATAAAATTTCTATGCTCGAAGAAAGCGAAGATGGTTATTCCGAAGCAAGAGGTCGTGGTCGTTCCTATATGCACGGTTCATCTTATGATGACGATATGATGTATTCCGAGCGCAGAGG
>JAZQVQ010000006.1:0-6058 GCA_045631825.1 Eubacteriales bacterium
AATATCTTCTCTTGAATTATACTTTCCACCTGTTCCCTGTGGTCTGCCACCTGCCAATTTGACGGTTGTTACACCAACAAATGCAGATGCATCGTCTTTGGTTAGTGCGTGGAATACATCAGCATCACTCTTGCCCTCAAAATCTTTGTTTTCAAGTGCATCGCCGAACTTTTTGAGATAATCAGCCTTAACTGCATCGTGTGAGAACTTTTTGTCCCCAACAACAACATTAAATCTATTAAGCACATTTTCCTGTTTTTCTTTTAAAATTCGGTCAGCCTCTGCTTGTTTTGCTTTGGTTTCGTTTTCAGCAACTATTGCTTCGTACTTTGTTTTCCATTCTTCGCCACTTGCATTTGCAATTTTAAGTGCTTCTAATTCTCCGTTGAGTTTATCAAAATCCGCTTTTTTCTCTTTCAATTCAGCTTCAAGTGCTGTGGCTTTTGATTTTGCTTTCTCAACATCTGCACCATTCAAGTCCATAATTGACTTCAACTGTTCGTCTGTGGCTTCAGGAAAGATTGATTTGATTTCTTCACGCTTCATAAAAATATATCTCCTTTTTCGTTACGCTTTTTGTACGAGGTCGCACCTCTTGACTAAAATTGAGTTTGCAACTTTACGAGTTGCCAACATTTACTCTTTTATTTTAACACTTTTATGTTTTTTTGTCAAGCACACTAAAAATCCCCTGCTTTTTAGGGCAAGGGTGGTAATTCAAAATCAAGTTTGTTGGATTTCATTTGATTATGTTTAGCTTTTAATAACTGTAAATTCGTATAATGAAATAGCCGTGTAACTTCTTCTTGCGTTGTTGCCGTTGACAATGGTATTATGTGGTCTATGTGTACTTTTTCCGTTCCATCATACTCATAACCATAATTTTTATAAAATGTTTCGTTCAAATATGCCTTTAATTCTTTTGCCGTACAACCGACAATCTGCTCTGTAGTTGCAGACTTTTGAAAACCTTTCCTGTGAAAACCAAGCCACACAAAATGCCGTATCTGTTCTTTATACTTGTAAATCGGGTCTGTTTTTAATCTTTCTTTTTTATGCTTATATCCATCTGCAATTATTTTATCTCGGTTTTTGGCATAATTCTGTTGATGCCATCTTTTCATATCTTCCCTATGTTCTTCTCGGTACTTTCTGCGTTCCTCAACAAATCTATGTTTGTTTTCTTCCCAATACTTCTTTTTGTATGCTTTCTTTTCTTCTTTGTGTGTCTGCTGATATTCTTTCGCTTGTTTTAACTTGCAATCTTTACAATAAAAAGCATATCCGCTTTTGGTGGTTTTGTCTTTGTAAAACATAGTCAAAGGCAATTCCCTTTCGCACTTCTTGCAAAATTTTATTTCCATAAATACAACTCCTTAACAAATAAAAAACTCCAAAGGGTGTATATGGTACGAGCATATACAATTATCCCAATGGAGTATTTATCAAATTAAGACATTGTGTAAGCCTCGTACTCTTACGATATAATTATATCGTAAAAATCACAATTTGTCAAGGTTTTGGAACAGATAATCTCTTTAATTCAGGCGAAAGTCCTGTTGCGTTGCATATTTCGTTATATTTCTGCCGATACGCCTTTATCTTTGCTCTTGCTTCTTTGGCTTCGTTGGTAAATCCACCTGCTTTGGCGGTTGCTTCAATCCGCTTTTGTTCACGAATGGCGGTTTCAAGGTTTCTCATCTTTTGTGAAAAGAAATATTTATTACCCTCTAAATTGCCGACTTTGTATTGCTTTTTGTTATCTGCTTCAATCTGTGCCAACTGTTCCTTGCTAAATCTTGGCTCGGATATACCACACAAAATAGGGGTCTTATAATGCAGGCACCCATACTCACCCAATGCTTGACTTGCTGATTTTCCGTCAGGACTTGTCGGGTCTGTTTCTTCAAAACCAATAAACTTAATGCCATTTAATGTTCGCGATTTACCAATGCAATATTGCTTACCCTGTACAAACACATGGCTCGGTCTTGGCGAACTATGAGCGTCCACTTCGTAACCATCGCAACCCAATTCTTCGCCTATCATTTCGTTGTACTCAACGGAAGCCTGTTTTGCACCCCATAACAGATTTTGGCGGACAACTGTGTCAAGTCTGCGTGTAACTCCACCGCCATAGTCAACCCTTACACCGCTACCGCCTAAATTAACAATACTGTCACGCATAGCCGTATGAAAGTCTGTTGCACCGCTTGTAACTTGCATAACCGCCTTGTCGAGAACATCGGTGTAATATTTTTGCATACCAATCGGTTTACCATTTGCACCCATAATACACAACGCCTTTGTCTTTGCAAGGTTTATCATCGTTTCGCCTGTGGTCTTTGCGTAGGCTCTTGCGATGGCTTGTAGTTCCTTATTTTCCGCAAACGGCACAAACTTTTTGCCCCTATAATCATACAACGGTTGATTTGCGAGGTGTTGTTCTTCCAACAACTCACCATACATCTGCTCAATTTGTGATATGTTGTAGCCTGTAACCCTTGCCAATTCTTTTGTTATGGCTTCCATATCCTGCTTGACTGTTGCAATATTGTTGATTGACTTTACATCAGCCAAAGAAAGTTTGCCATACTTCTTTATTCTTTTACCTATGCGTTCCAATGTGCTTGTTTCCCAGCCCATAACATTCTGCATCAACAAATCCGCCTGTTGTTCTAACTTTGAAATATCAGCCATTATTCACTCCCCTTTGTATAAATCATAATTTTTGAGTTATCAACAATGTATATTTTCCCATTGGTATCTTTTATTTTGGTTTGCGTTCCTGACAACGAATACCATTCTATTTGAACTGTAATCAATTCCCCGCTTGACATTTCAATATCTGCATATTTAGTGTCGGTAGTGCAACCAGAAAACAAAAACAACAAACAAACAATTAACAAAAACGCACAAATCTTTTTTGATTTTTTGATAATATCAGCCATTCGCACCACCTCTTATAAGCCATTCTTTTATTTGCTCGGTTTCGTTTACAACATATTCGCCATTCAACTTAACAGCAAGGGAAGATGTCAAACCGTGTAAAAACTCTGCCAATTCATCAACCGACATTTTTCTTATCTTCTCTATGTTCTCCACTTAATCACCGCCTTATTCATAAAGCCAAACATATTTTATATATTTTTCGTTTGTGGCAAAAACAACCGCTTCGCCTTTTAATGCAAAAATCCAACTATTTGTCTGCTCAATTCTGTTAGCATCAATAATACAAGTTTCTGTTGCTCCTGCCTCATTCGGTAAAAACTCAAATCTTATTTTCACTTCTCCTCGTCTTCCTTTCTCTGCTTATCTATCAGCCATCTCAAATACTCGCTGATGTTCATTCTGTGAGCGTGTGCATCGTTTTTCAATTTTTCATATTCCGCTTGGGTTTGGCGAAATACAGTTTGCTTAATTTGTGCCAATCTTGTCGCCTCCTTTGTTTCTTCTTCTGTGTCATTCCAACCGCAAACTACTACGGCTCGATATTTTCCGTCATTGTAAATTTCTTTACCCATTTAACACCTCCTTTTATATGGATTTTTCTCACAAATTAAACACGGCTCAAAATGCCACCCTTGCACTTTTCCGCTTTTGCCAAGTTCACACTTTTTCGTGCAATAAGAGGTACATTCACCGCAAGTTATGTCTTTTTCGCTCGCAGAAAGATACTTTTCTATGAGTACCTCTCTGCCACAAAATTTGCATTTCATTTTATCTCGCAATCAATCCAACAAACTTGAAGCCATTATTTTCGATATAATCATAAACTTCTTTTTCTGTTCCACACTTAATTGTAAATCCGCAAGCCTTTGTGATTTTTTCAAGGAAATATGTTCCATTGTTTTCTCTTACGAAGAAATTTGTCTGTCTACCTTTTTTGTACTCTCTTACTATTTCTCTGTTCATCATTTTTAATTACCTCATTTCTTTATTTGGTTGTTTCTCTCAACCTCTGTATATATTGTATCACAAAGTTATACACTTGTCAACCCCTTTTTCAAAACTTTTTTAATTTTTTCACAAAAAAATACCGAAAACATTTCCGTTCTCGGTATCGTGAATATTATCTGCCATTCAATATGTTTTCAATTGCTTGGTCGGCGTTGGTCTGTGCCTGTGCGGATATTCGGGCGAGTTTGTCGGCAATTTCCTCATCTGTCATATTCGGGTAAAGCCAACGCAATTCGTCCTCTTTTTCAAGCACGCCACGGTCAACGGCTGAAACAATACGGTTATAAAGTTCTTGCTCATCTTGGAACGCATCAAAAAAGTCAACTGTTACCTCATACAAATCAAGTGGAATATTCAAGAACACCGCATCCACTTCAAGTGTTGCCTTTATGCCATCAAACATAGCGCTCTGTATCTTTTTCACGAGCGATTTTGTTTTTGCATTCGAGCTTTTAATCTGCGTTGCCGTTGCGTTGTTGGTCGGGTCAACTTCTGTCAAAAATCCCCTATCCAATCCTACCATATCTTCCCAATCGGATTTTGCATCAATCAACTTTTGCTTGTAATCATTGTAACGAGTGGATGGAGCAAAACTGTCAATCAGCGTTCCGTCAACGCCTGCCTTTTTGCGAATGGTATAAATACCTTCGGGCAAATCAAAACGCTCACCGTCTTTTGTGCCGATTTTTCTCGCAACGGTTTCATCTGCAAAGAGCTTTGTTTTCATAAGGTGCATTTCTTCATCAAGATTATTTCTCGCAATCTTGATTTGATTTTCCACTTCCTCACAGCCAAAATTAAGCGGAACGCCCCATTGTGAAAGACCTCTGCTGTCCTGCGGTGAACGGAAATAAGCAACGCCAATATTAAAGGCATTCATATACATTACATTATCATTCTTGTAATGCTCCCATTCAGCCAAATATTCCTCATTACCGCTTTTGTCGGTGGTGTAGTAGTAAACATACAAAGTGCCATTTTCGTCAAGAATGTGATGCCTAATCAAGCGATATTCCCTATGCTTGACAATCTTCTTGTCAATAACCATGGCGACCTCATACATCTTATCGGCTACCATACGATAAACAGAAACATCAGCAGGTGCGATAATGCGGTGGTACGGCTCATCGTCCTCACCTGTTGCCATTGTAACAAAACAACCGCCCTTGCCGTTCATCATTGCACAAATTTCATATCGCTTTGCTTCAAGGTTATCCGCAAGAGGCATCAACGGCTGAACAAGTGTGCTATCCGTTTGCAATTCCACCGTTGCCTCATCGCAAACAAGTGAGGTTAGTTTTGTGTTTGCAATAGATAAAGGGTTGTATTCCCTTATATCTTCCCATTGCTGAATTTTAACCTGTATTTTCTTTTCTTCGTCATACTCGTCAAGGTTTTTCTTCACCCAACGCCATACATTACTCCAAAATCCCAAAATATCACGCTCCTATATTTAATCGGTTAAGTATGCATATTCATCCGCTATTGAATAGAAAAATGCGTCAATCATATCTATGCATTGACTTCCATCATCGCAAATAACGCCCTCTATATTCTCGTCATAAACCGCATCTTGCAATTGTTCCACCAACGGCTTACATTGTCCGTCAAGTATCTTAAATCGCCCTGTGTGCATCAACTTGTTTAACTTTATCGGTCTATCTATCAAAGGCATACTTCCTTTTACCGCTGAAGCATTGTCAAAGATATACCGCCAAGAGTTCAAGCCGTTTATGATTGTATAATAAGCATCGTCAATATAGCAATTCTGCACCCTCACATTGTAGGTGCTTTCGATATACTCAATAAACTTTTTTGCCTTTTCTTCTACATCTTGTGGCTTCATATCCTGTGGCATAATCTCGTCAGCCTTTAACACATAAAGCACATTATCATCGCCAAGAGCAGAAGCAACTAAACCATAATGAGATTTGTTACCGCCCAAATCATATCCAATCATACACCACTTAAAATGCTTTGGCAAATCCTCTTTCTTGACAAGGTATTTCTTCGGGTTATCCGCAAAGTCAGGGAATACAACGCCCTCTGCCCTTTTCCATAATCCCAAAACATAGCGGTCAAAATAAACTGTACCGCC
>JAZQVQ010000007.1:0-3317 GCA_045631825.1 Eubacteriales bacterium
TCTTCTTGAGAGTTGGCTCAAGAAGATTTGCAAACGTCTTATAACAGCTTGTACAACCAAGTTTTCCCGAGCGAATAAACTCAGAAGCTCTGATACCGCAACCGCTGCAAATTGCCTCTTGTTTTAAGGACTCACTTTTTCCCGAAGAAAAAATATTTCCAAGAAGTCCTCCGAAAAGATTATCCTCTGCACCGGAAAGAAATCCGTCAAATGTACCAAGGCTATTAAACATACTTACCGAATCGTCTCCTAAGTATCCACTGCTTTTTGCACATTCATTGCAAAGGTGCTTTTCGGTTATATTACCGTTTTGATTTGACTTATAATGGAAAGTAGCCTGATTTTTTAAACATCTCTGACATAACATAATTATCATTCCTTCTTTATTTTAATTTTGCAGTGCAAGTATAAAAGATTTCATTATACTTGCACGAATAGTGTCTTTTATAACGCTGTTTGCGGAAACCGAAATTGCTCTGTCACTTATAGCAGATAACATAATTTTAAGCTCACGTTCAGTTACCAATCTGTTCTCGTAAAGTGACATAAGTAATGCCCTTGCACTCATAACATCTATTACATTTCCTATTGCTGACAACATATGCATCAGGAATGTATCTTTACTTTCAAAACTCACTTTGGTTATTTTTACATATCCTCCGCCGCCTCTCCTGCTTTCGACTAAATAACCTCTGTTTGTATTAAACCTCGATGTAATTACATAATTTATCTGACTTGGTACGCAACCAACACTATTAGCCAGCTTATTTCGCTGAAGCTCAAGTTGTCCACCATTTTCTTCAATCATTTGTTCAATTATTCTTGCAATGTGTTCAGACATTGGTATCGGCATTTTTATCTCCCTTTCACATTTGACTTTTCTTGACCTTTGATTGTATTATAAATCATAAATCAAAGAAAGTCAAAGTCAATAAAGGTCAAATTCGCCTTGTTTTTTTAAAATTTAAGCTTGTTTTCTTTAAATTTTAAGTTTTTTCTTATTATTTCTTTAAATTTTAAGAATTTTATTAGTCAAAAAAATGATTGTAAAATTTATAAAAACCCCTTTATTATTTCGACAATATATGATATACTTATATCGACATTTTATTTTAAATTCAAGGTATTAAAATATGTACAATCAAAATAAACCACAAAAACGCAATAATTTACAAAATAAAACTAATAATAGAAATACTGACGAGCGTCGTGCTGTCGTAAGAAAAAGTCCAAATCCGGCATCAAATAGTGGACGTACGTCAAATTCTACACGTATGACGGCTCGTGAAATGGCTATTGCATCGGAAAGAGAAAGACGTCTGAGAATGGCTCGTGCAAAACGTTTAAGAACTTTATTTGAAAAAATAGTAGCTGTTTTTGTTTTTTCACTTATAGGTTTGGCGATATCTATGACTGCCTTGGTGGTATTTCTTGTTCGTGATTTTAACGCATACTCCGATAAAGATATAAAACCTGTGGTTCTTGATGTAGAGGGCGAAAAGCTGATATTTCTCAAAAAAAACGAGTACAATGTGCGTTACGGTGAATATTATGTATCACTAAAATCCGTAGCCGAGCTTCCGGGCGTTTCACTTATAGGTGATATCAAGCATATGACGTTATCATTGTCTGCACAGCAAAACTCTGTATTTACCGTTGGAACCATAAATGCAAAAATCAACGGAACAGACATAGCTCTGTCTTCCCCATCAATTTTTGAATCGGGTGATTTGTTTGTGCCTGTGAGCTTCTTTGAATGTTATCTATCGGGTTCCGTTGTGAAATTTGCAAAGCCTGATTCATCATCTGAAAATTCTTTAATTCTGACAATACCTGAAAGCAAAAATTTTTCTATTTGCTCTAACATACCCACAATTATGCCTGACAAAAAAAGCTTTTATCCCGCAAGCCAGAATGCAGGTGACTACAAAACCGATTTGTCGGCATACGAACAATATTTTAACCCTCAGAACAGAGATGAATATCTAAGACTTGTAAGTCCAAAAAATCCGTTGGAATCAGATTATGTTCCCGAGGATTTGGTCGAGGTGATACATACAAGACCTGACAGAGCAAGGCAAAAGATGAGAATTTATGCTGCAAAATCACTGGAAGCAATGTTAAACGAGCTATACGCTGCAGGATACACTGACGTAACCGTAACAAGTGCATACAGAAGTTACGATTATCAGTCAACACTGTTTAACAATCAGGTAAATGCCTTGAGGGCAGCTTATGGAGACCAGGCAGAAGCAGAAGCGGCAAAATCAATAAACCCTCCCGGAACAAGTGAACACCAGAGTGGTCTTTGTGCAGACCTGCACAATCTTTCATCTGCCTCCCAGAGCTTTGCAAGTCAGGATGCATATAAGTGGCTCATTTCGCACTGTGCGGATTTTGGCTTTATACTGAGATATCCAAAAAACACAACCGATATTACAGGTATAATCTTTGAACCCTGGCACTACAGATATGTCGGAAGATACCACGCACAAAAAATAATGAATTCTGGTCTTACTCTTGAACAGTATATCAAAGATTATAACAATAATTAGTCAGTTTATGGCGGTTATAAATATTTTTATAAATATTTTCTCCCCTGTACAGAGGTGTAAATATGAAAAATGTTTTTGAGTACTACATCGAAACGGATACCTTACATTTCAAATATGCCAAGGGCGAGCCTGCTGTCAAAGATCGTGAATTTCACGATTACAACGAGTTTGTTTTTTTTATAAAAGGTCAGTCTTTTTTGATTGCAAAAAACATCCAAAAGGAACTTACTTGTGTCAGTATAATTTTAATTCCAAAAGAGCATTTTCACCAGTTTTGCGTAAAAAAACCAGAAACCTATGAGCGTTGTATATTAGGTTTTCGCACAACGCCTGAGTTTGAAAGTCTCGTCTGTGAAGTTATGAATACAATCAAGATAATTTCCTGTCCGGACGACCAGATTGTAACAATATTTAATAATCTTATTGAAATTATAAAAAGTGATCTTTCAGACGGAGAAAAAAAGTTATTTGTATATTCTTCACTCGTTCAGCTGATGGTACACCTGAAGTTAAATCCTTTTTCAGCAATTAGCAAAAACGTCAATTTATCGCCTCAAGTTAGTCAGGCTCTTGAAATTATTGATGAAAAGTATGCCCAAAATTTATCTGTAGAATCCATTGCAGGTCTTCTTTATGTTTCACCGTCAACACTTGCTCACAAGTTCAGCAAGGAACTGAACATATCGGTATACAAATATATTACAAAAAAGCGTCTTTCGGTTGCACATGAAATGATACAGCGTGGGGAATCTTTAGCTTACG
>JAZQVQ010000008.1:0-6009 GCA_045631825.1 Eubacteriales bacterium
GACGGAAGAATTATATTTGGTACAGGTACACCTATAACAAATACTGTTTCTGAAATCTATAATATGATGCGTATGGTTCGCCCCGATATTTTAGAAGATGCCGGAATACACTCACTTGATGAATGGGTAAACACCTTTGCGAAGATTGAAACCCATACAGAAATCGGCGTTGATAACAAAGTCAAGAACAAATCAACTCAAACCATAAGAAGTTTTGTTAATGGTACTGAAATGGTTGGTATGTTCAGACAGTTTGCTGATGTTGTTTTCACACAAGATGTAGTAAAGAATTTGCCGAAAGCGGTTCCCGTGGTAATTGAGTTGGACGGAACAGAAGAACTCCGTCAAATCGAATCGGAAATATCAAACATTATTTCCAGCGCCAGCGGTAAAGAGGCTTTATCTGCTTACACTAAGGCAATGGCAATGGCACACGCCGCATCTATTGATCTTAAAATGTTAAGCGGTGCCGAATCTGATGTTAACATATTTAAAGATTACTCTTTGGAAGAACTTGAATATGAAAACAGCAAAATCAATACAATGTGTAATTATGTGTACGATGAATACAACGCATCCAAAGACATTAAGGGTACACAGATTATATTCTGTGACGGTGGAGCTGGTTCAGGTACTATTTACTCTTTCAATGTGCATAATGACATTGTACAGAAACTTGTTGAGCGCGGTATTCCTGAAAATGAAATAGTTATTGTTAAAAATCAGAAAGATGCACAACTGGAAGAACTCTTTGACAAAGTAAACTCCGGTGAGGTCCGCGTTCTTATCGGTACTTCTCGAAAAATGGCAGAAGGACTTAATGTACAGAAGCGTGTTGTCGCAATACATCACCCAACAGTTACATTTAAACCGTCTGACCTCGAACAAGGCGATGCTCGTGGCGTTCGTGCAGGTAATATTAACGAAGAAGTTAAAATATACAGATACTTGCAAGGCAATACTTTTGATAGTTATAAATGGCAAGCCATAGACCGTAAAGGCGAAATGATAAATAGAGCCTTGCGTGGCGAAGCCGTTGACGAATTAGAGGACATTGGTGCAGATGATGATAGCGGTGCAGGTGTAGATGCTGCAACAGCTATGGCGATAACCTCAGGTAATCCTCTTGTAAAAGAGAAGATTGATATAGACAAGGAAGTAAAAAGGCTTAAAAACCTTAAACAAAACTATATGAACGAACATTATCGCTACGAAGATGCAGTTGCTAAGAACCCTGGAATAATCAGACGACTCACCGAATTTTTACAAAAACTTGAACAAGATATTGCTTTAAGGGATAAGTACGGAGATAAAGCGGTTGTAACCATCAACGGCAAAATCTTTGAGAAACAGACCGATGCCAACAAAGCATTGATAGAAGCCGTAAAGAAAGCACCGAAAAACGGTCAATTTACAAAGCTTGGTGTGTATAATGGTTTTGATATTATATTCAAAGGTGATACCGGTGGTATGGGATATACAATGCTTGTTAAAGGAGCAAACGAATACGCTGTTGATTATACTGGAAGCGGTAACAACATAGCGAGAATTGGCGGTGTTCTTAATCGTCTTACAACTGAAAAGGAAAAAGTTACAGGCAGACTGGAACGCCTTAAATCCGATTTGGAATTTGCAAAGCAAGAAGTTAATAAACCTTTTGAAAAAGAGAACGAGTTGACTGAAGCTTTGGTGCAACAAAAGGATATTACCTATCGTTATGAGCATTTTGGCGAAAGCAAAAACACCGAACAGGCAGAAACGGAAGAAACCGAAAGCAACGAAACTGTTCATTACTCAAAGCGAAATGTAGATAACTCATCCGAAGAAGAAAACAGATGGGTTGCGGAGCGTGTTGAAAGTGATGAAAAAAACAAAGGCAAGAAAAACAACGCAATCAACATCAGTGACATTGTAAAAACCATAAGAGAAAAGTTCGACATTCCTATTGCTATAGGTAAGGTTACAAATCCCGAAGCTTCGGCACAGTACAACGAAAGAGCTGAATCTATCAGAACAAGGATTGCTAACAATTTGCCCGACATTGCTCACGAATTAGGACACCATCTCGATAAACAGTATGGACTTAGTAAGTTTGATAGTGTAAAGGCGTTGCGAAAGGCTGTATCAGAGGATTTTTTAAATCAATATCCCGCTGAGGAAAAGAATGGGGAAGCTGTTTCTGAATTTGTGAGAACATACCTCAAAAGTACCAATGAAGCGAATAGACTTTGTGAAGAATTTTATGATGATTTTGTAAGCGCTTTATCCAAAGAGGACCTAAAGGCAGTCAAAGAAATTGCTAACGCTATCAATGAGTATATGTCTTATGACTTCTCAGGAAGAGTTAGAGCATCTATTGTAAGTGGTGATGTAAAAGAAAAAACCTCATTATCGGAAAAGGCAAAGAAAGCACACGCTAATTGGGTAGATGGTTTCCTTCCTATAAAAAATGTGGTTGAGTATGTCGAAGAAACAACCGGAGCAACATTATCTGGCAGACAAAACGCCTATACGCTTGCGACCAACTCGCTTAACGCTCGTGCAATAGCTAACTTTAACACAGTACACGGTTTCCGTGACTTAAATGGAAACATCATCGATGGTGCAAAATCATATATAGAGTGCATAGCGAATATAGACAAGAAAGACCTAAGCACACTTGATGAATACCTTGTTCTTAAACATTCTTTAGAGTGGATTGCTCCAAAAAATGAAGATGCTACAGTTAAAAGAGTATTTGCTGATGATACATTGGAAGATGTTGAATCAATCGAGAAAAGAATTGCAGACATTGAACTTGCATATCCTGAAATGAAAGAAGCGGCAGAAAACCTATATGAATATCAACGCAATATATTAAAGTATATTGTGGTTCCTGCTGGCGGTATGACAGCAGATACTTTTAACAGCCTTAACGAAAAATATCCTTGTTATGTTCCCTTTTATCGTGCTATCGGTAAGGATGGAGCAAAAACCAAAGGCTCTTTTGCGAATCAGAAATCTCCTATTAAAAGAGCAAAAGGAAGCGGAGAGCTTATATTAAGTCCGTTGGAAAGCATTATAAAAAATACGGACAAAATGGTTAAGTTTGCTTTAAGGAATCAAACAATGCAAGTGTTAACGAGTTATGCCGATACGGTGGATGGTTTCGGTAAGTTTATGGAAAAAGTACCGCCCGATATGTTACCACACACCACAGATATTTCCTTCCTAAAGGATAAGTTTGAGGATGCGCTGCAACAAGCTGTAAGCTCAGGTGATGATTATTTTGCGGTAAGTGGTTTGTTTGATGAAATCTTTGGAAACTCTGTGACAGACTTTACACCTATTGCAAACTCCAATAAAAAAATCGTTACGGTACTTGCCAATGGAACATTCTCATATTATCAAATACACGATGAGGATTTATACGATTCCGTTGCTGAATTTACACCAAAGAATTTAAAGGGCATTTTCGCATTATCTCATAAGTTGATGCAACCTATGAAATTGTTGATAACGCAATCTAATCCTGTTTTCGGAACAACAAACTTTTTTAGAGATATTGGTACTGCTTATAAACATTCTCCTATAAACAATCCTGCTGAATTTGCTATAAAATATGTTTTAGCGGCAAAGGAAGTAATAACAAAAGGAGATATGTATAAACAGTGGCAAGCGATGGGTGGCGGTCATAATTCTGAATTGTCAGCAAGTCTTGACCAAATAAAGGTAACACTTAGACAAGTTGCTCAAAAGGATATGGGGAAAGCGAGAAGATTATTATACTCCATAATCTGTCATCCGATAGCTACCACAGCTGCACTGAACGATTATATCGAAAGTACACCAAGACTTATGGAGTTTATGAGAACTTTGGAAACTGGTGGCGACTTACAAGAGGCTATATACAATGCAGACGATATTACCACCAACTTTAAAAGAAGTGGTAAAGGAAGTTTTGCAAAAGATATGAACGCACTTGTTATGTTTAACAATGCAGCCCTGCAAGGTCTTGACAAGACTGCTCGCACACTTACAAACAAAAACAAAGCAGAAAGAAACAAAACGCTTTTAAAATGGGCGTTGTCGGCATTGTTAATGGCGGTTGTTCAAGCGTTTTGGAATAAAGCAAACGACGACGAGGGATACGAAAATCTTTCAAGTTATGTAAAAAACAACTTCTATAACTTCTCTATTGGCGATGGAAAGTTTATCTCCATTCCAAAAGCAAGAGAAACTGCACTGCTTGACAGCTTTACCGAAAGAACAATAGAGTATGTGTTTGGAAACGATGATGCTTTTTATGAATTCGGTGCTTATGTTTCAGAACAGATATTACCGCCTATGATTCCGAACTCCTTAAATCCTGTCGATGCAGCACACGATGTTTTAGGTAGCACGGTGATTGGTGGATTGGCTGATGTCGGTTGGAATAAAAACTATATGGATGTTCCTATCGAGGGTAAATATGATGAATATTCGCCAAGCAACGAAAGGTATAACGAAAAAACAACAAAGGTTGCTTATGCGTTAGGTCAAACAAAACTTGCAAGGGCGACGGATTTATCTCCCAAAAAGATTGATCACCTAATTTCTTCTTACACAGGTATTATCGGTCAGACGAATAAAGCATTGTTTTCAATGAGTAAGGAGAATCGAGATGCGACAATCGGTTTAAGAAATAAGTTTCTTAAAGACAGTAATTATTCGACGGACCTTTTGAATAAGGCGTATGACAACAGAGACAAGGCAGAACTCCAATGGCAGTACAAGGATAACATTGAAAATGCTATTGAGTATGAGCAAAACGCAGTAATCACATCTTATATATCGGGAATGAATAAAGCCATAAAGGCACTTCCGGCAGAAGAACAACGAGATGGAAGAAAATATTTATTAAAAACTCTTAATGGTTGGAATTATGAACTGACAACACAACAATCAAAGATGCAGAGCAGACTGGAAAATGAAAGCATAAGCAAAGAGTATATTTTCGAGGAATTGCCAAGCTCCGAATTTAGTTGGACCGTTGATAAGCAAAAGTACACTTATCAAATGACACCACAAGAGTATAATAAATATATAAGTGATTATTTGAAGGTAATCGAAAACGCTCGTAAGCAGTACGGCAGCAATTCGTTGGAGAGTTACGCAAAGGCTAAGGAAGCGGCGAAAGATTATATGTCAAAATACAAAAAGAGTTTAAAAGACAAATATCTAAAAAAAGCGACCAAAGGCGAGTAAACGAAAAAAAGGCGGTGGAGTAAAATCCATCGCCTTTTTATAATTTTATTTCATCACAACTTGCCTGCGACTTGCTGATATGATATAATGAAAATAAGTTGAAAATTACACGATTTTCGTAGTTGGTACTAATGTGTATGCACCTACAGGTAACACCCTATTAGTACCAACTGATGCCAAAAAAAATTAAGCTTTAAATTTAATGCCTACGATGTTCTGTCCATCATATTTTAACTCATCAATAACCGAACGCCAAAGCTTTTGCTTTTCCTCTTTGTTAAGTGTGATATATATTTTTTCAAAGCCTGAATTAAGAAATTTCTTTAGACTTGTAACATCTATTGTGTTGTTTTGGGTTTCTTCATTGACAGCTTTTTCAATCATAAGTTTTAATTCTTTAGCTTTTGCGAGGTATTCATCATCTTCCATATTGCCCGCCTGATAAGATACATTTACCCTACGGAGTTGCTCTTTAAGTTTTGCGGCATCGGATTTCTTGGCTTGTTGTTTTGGTTCTCCGACTTCGTGGCTAAGTATAAATTTTTCAAGTTCATCCTTTATGTTTTCAAGTACATATTTTTCTGCAAGTTTTTCAGATACGGCTTTTACCGAACATTGTTTTAAAAGGGTGTGCGGACAACGATAATAGTGGTATTCTATATTATCGTAACCGGTGCAAACTTTTGATGTCATTATTACACCGCAAATCGGACATTTAATAAGCCCAGTAAACATATACACCCTGTTTTTTTGTGGCTGTCTGTATTTTTTTGTTTTTTGTAT
>JAZQVQ010000009.1:0-15776 GCA_045631825.1 Eubacteriales bacterium
CCTGTCCGTCACATCCGACAAATACACGCAAATCCTCTATACATTCTTTATCTTTTGCAGCATCATATATCTTATCCACGTCAATACAAGTGGATTTATCGTTGCAGCATGATGAGGAAGGAGTATTTGTCGCACCGAGAACCGATGAACCATTTTTGTTATATACAGAACCTGTTCTGTCTGTCATTTGAGTAACCTCCTTAATTTAAAAGACTGCGGTTTTCCGCGTCTTTGTTGTATTGTATGCAACGAGCGTGAAATTTGTTAAGCTTTACTAATGCTATTTATAGCCTTTTTTATTTTTTTAAAAAAATGCTTGTAAATAATATATTTTTGTAGTATAATTACTAAAGATTATGTTTATTTACAAATTTACAAGTTTACAAAGGAGTTTTACCATGGCAACAGTCAAAGCTTTTCCGGCTCTGAGATTTACAGAAATTTCCGGTGACATTTCAAAGAATGTTTGTCCGCCGTATGACATAATAAGTGAAAACGAGCGTCTTTCTTTTATCGCTCAAAGCGAAAACAATATTATACGTCTGGAAAAACCCGTGGGTGAGAATGCCTACAGTGACGCAAAGGAGCTATACCTCCGGTGGAGAGATAACAAAATTCTTGACACTGACGAAAAAAGCTGTATTTACGCTTACGAAGAAGAATTCGAGGTATTCGGCGAAATAAAAAAATTTAAGGGCATATTTGTAAGAGTAAAGCTTGAGGAATTTGAAAAAGGCATTGTTCTTCCTCACGAGGAAACACTCTCCAAGGCAAAGGAAGACAGATTTAACCTTATGTGTTCAACCTTCTGCAACTTCAGCCCCATTTACTCTATGTACTCCGATGCGGATTCTAAAATTACTTCACGCATAAACGCTTTCACCTCACGCAAACCTGACATTGAGTTTACCTGCTCTGACGGCGTTACTCAGCGTCTGTGGAAGACTGAGGACAAAAGCGACATAGAATACATACAAAATGCTTTTTGTGACAAGCAGTTATTTATTGCAGACGGGCATCACAGATACGAAACGGCTCTTCGTTTCAGAAACAAGCTTACTGACGACGGTATAATAAATAACGAAGACCATCCAGCTTTATATGTTGAAATGTTCCTTGTGGATATGGAAAACGATGGTCTTGTCGTATTTCCAACTCACAGAATTATAAACGGTCTGCAGAACTTTGACGAAAAAGATGTGCTTTCAAAAATAAGCGAACATTTTGACATAAAGTCTGTCACCAGCGAGAATTGCGAAGATGAGCTTTTAAGTAATGTTGACAAAAAAGCTTTTGTTATGTGTACAAAGAATGACGTATATCATCTTCTTATTCTCAAGAATGACAAGAAAACTTCAGACAAAATCAAGCAGATGAATCCCGGAAAGGACGTAAGTTACACCGACCTTGACGTTACTGTTCTCCACTCTCTTATACTTGAGAACATACTCGGAATTGACAAGGAAAATATGGCTCGCCAGATAAATCTTTCATACACAAGAGATGCTTCCGAGGCAAAGTCCTCTGTAGAGCAGGACAATGTCAACTGTGCTTTTCTTTTAAATGCAACAAAGGTAAGCCAGATAAAGAACGTTGCTCTTGCAGGCGAAAAGATGCCACAGAAGTCAACTTACTTCTATCCCAAGCTCATAACAGGTCTTGTTATGAACGAACTTGCAGATTACAAACTTATATAAACTGAAAGGAATTACAAAAATGCCAAAGGAACTTGAAAAAAACTATGATCCTCATTCGAGCGAAGAAAAAATATACAAAAAATGGGAAGAAACAGGCTGTTTCAAGCCCTCCGGCGACAAGTCCAAGCCTACCTACACCATTGTTATCCCTCCACCAAATGTAACAGGTCAGCTCCATATGGGCCACGCCCTTGACGATACTCTCCAGGATATTCTCATTCGTTACAAGCGTATGAGAGGTTTTGACACGCTCTGGGTTCCCGGAACCGACCATGCGGGAATTGCAACTCAAATTAAGGTTGAGGAGAATCTTCGCAAAGAGGAAGGTCTTTCAAGATACGACCTTGGCAGAGAAAAATTCCTTGAAAGAGTCTGGGACTGGAAGGACAAGTACGGCTCAAGAATTATAACTCAGCTCAAAAAGCTTGGTTGCTCATGTGACTGGTCAAGGCTTCGTTTCACAATGGACGAGGGGTGCTCAGATGCCGTTAAAGAAGTTTTTGTAAACCTTTACAACAAAGGACTTATATACCGTGGTCACAGAATTGCAAACTGGTGTCCTCACTGTCTTACCGCTCTTTCGGATGCGGAGGTTGAAAACCCTGAGCAGAATGGTGCTTACTGGCACATAAAGTATCCCGTAAAGGACAGTGACGAGTATGTTGTTGTTGCCACAACACGTCCCGAAACGCTCTTTGGCGATACTGCCGTTGCAGTAAACCCGAACGACGAACGCTACAAGCATCTTGTCGGCAAAAAGGTTATTGTTCCTTTTGTAAACCGCGAAATTGAAATTATCACAGACGATTATGCCGACATGGAAAAAGGTACAGGATGTGTTAAAATCACACCTGCTCACGACCCTAACGACTTTCTTGTAGGTCAGCGTCACGACCTCGAGCAGATAAATGTTATGAACGATGATGCTACTCTTAACAGTGTTGCAGGTAAGTTCGAGGGAATGGATAGATACGAGTGCAGAAAGCTTGTTGTAAAAGAGCTTGAAGAAATGGGACTTCTCTTAAAGGTTGAGCCGACAGTTCACAATGTCGGAACCTGTTATCGCTGCGGAACAACTGTTGAGCCTCTCATTTCTGACCAGTGGTTTGTCAAGATGGAGCCACTTGCAAAACCCGCTATTGAAGCAGTAAGAAGCGGTGAAATTAAGTTTATTCCCGACAACCAGTCAAAGAAGTATTTTAACTGGATGGAAAACATCCACGACTGGTGTATTTCCCGTCAGCTCTGGTGGGGACACAGAATACCTGCTTTCTACTGTGACAAGTGCGGAAAAATGATTGTTTCCAAAAACGACGAAAAAATCTGTCCCGACTGCGGTGCTGAACTTCGTCAGGAGGAAGATGTGCTCGATACATGGT
This sequence comes from Eubacteriales bacterium, assembly GCA_045631825.1. Classification (GTDB taxonomy): domain Bacteria; phylum Bacillota; class Clostridia; order Oscillospirales; family CAG-382; genus UMGS1387. Next base: position 3,077 of record JAZQVQ010000009.1, read on the forward strand.
TTTCTTCTGCCCTCTGGCCTTTCTCAACTCTTGGTTGGCCCGAAAACACCGAGGATTTACAGCGTTATTATCCAACATCAACCCTCGTTACAGGTTATGACATAATTACATTCTGGGTTTCAAGAATGATTTTCTCGGGTCTTGAGCACACAGGCAAAAAGCCTTTCGACAACGTCCTTATCCACGGTCTTGTAAGAGATGAACAGGGCAGAAAGATGTCAAAGTCACTCGGTAACGGCATTGACCCGCTTGAAGTTATAGACAAGTATGGTGCCGATGCTCTCAGATTTACTCTTGTTACGGGAAATGCCCCCGGAAACGATATGCGTTTCTCTTATACAAAGATGGACAATTCCAGAAACTTTGCAAACAAAATCTGGAATGCTGCAAGATTTGTTCTTCTCAATCTCGACGACGATACAAAGCCGGTTATCCCGCAAAACCTTGAAATTGAGGACAAGTGGGTTATAACTCATTTCAACACTGCCGTCAAGGAAATTACCGCAAATCTTGACAAGTTTGAGCTTGGTGTTGCGTGTGCAAAATTAAACGAATTTATCTGGGACATCTTCTGCGACTGGTACATTGAAGTTGTAAAGCCAAGGCTCTTTGAAAAGGGAACTCAGTCAAACAAGGATGCACAAAGTGTTCTTCTCTACATTCTTTCGGGAATTTTAAGACTTCTCCATCCGTTTATGCCCTTTATTTCTGAGGACATCTGGTCAACTCTTGAAATATCCGAAAAAATGCTTATTTCAAGCGAGTGGCCCGAGTACGACGAGAAGCTCGATTTTTCGGAAGATTGTCGCAGTATGGACAGAGTTATCGATGCAATCCGCACAGTAAGAAACACAAGAACAGGTATGAATGTTCCTCCGTCAAGAAAAGCAAAGCTGTTCATTATTTCCGAATACACCGATTCTTTCAATCAAAAAACTTCAAAGTTCTTTGAAAAGCTTGCAAGTGCCTCGGAGGTTGAGCTTGTACAGAGTTTCGACGACGAGGGTGCTGTCAGCATAGTTTCGGACGGAGCCAAAATCTTTATTCCTATGGCTGAGATGGTTGACCTTGACAAAGAAAGAGAACGTCTTGAAAAGGAAATGAAAACCGCTCTTGACGAAATAGACAGAGTCAATAAGAAGTTATCAAATGCATCGTTTGTTGACAAAGCTCCGCAAGCTGTAGTAGATGCTGAAAAAGCAAAGCTTGTAAAGTATACCGAAATGTTAAACAACGTTAAGGAAATGCTTGAAAATCTCAAATAACTGATTTTAATTTTACGGGCAGGTGTCAGGTTATGAAAATCAAATGCATTTGCATGGGTGTTTGTGCTACCAACTGTTATATTGTCTCCGACGAAGTTTCAAACGAGTGTCTTATCATAGACCCGTGTGACAATGGGCCGTATTTATATGACTATATAAAAAGCACCCGTCTTATCCCAAAGGCTATTTTCATAACCCACGCCCACTATGACCACATTGCAGGTTTAAATGATTTGTGCGACTGTATAAAGAAAGATTCGGGAAAAGATATTTGTGTTTACATTCACAAAAATGATGCTCCCTCTCTCTGCGACACAACGCTCAATCTTTCCTCTGCCCTTTTTTCCACGCCCTATACTTTTGACAAGGATGTACACACCTTAGAGCAAGGCGATGTCCTAAATATAGGTAACACATCCTTTACTGTCCTGTCGACACCCGGACACACTGTCGGAAGTGCGTGTCTTATAAACTACGACGAAAGAGTTATCTTTTCAGGGGACACTCTTTTTCGTATGTCTATAGGAAGAACTGATTTTCCGGGCGGAAACACAAAGGTACTTTATGACTCTTTAAGTGTTTTATCTTCTCTTGACGGTGACTACACTATTTACAGCGGTCACAAAGAGGCAACCACTTTGTCGCACGAACGCAAATACAATATGTATTTATTAAATTTATCATGAAAAAATACAGGCTCTTTATCGGCGACCTTATTGTAAATATACTGGTAGTTGTTATCTGTCTTATTTATATGTTTTTTATGTTCAATCCCAAAGACAATACAGACAATGTATGTGTCTATGTAGGAAACAAGCTTTACGGGGTATTTTCTCTATCCGAGGATACAGAGTTTTCTCCAGATGGAAACAAAACCTTTATATGTATAAAGGACAAAAAGGCATACATATCAGGCTCCGACTGTCCCGACGGGTTATGCAAAGCCACTGCCCCCATAACACAACATTCAAAAAGTAGTATTATTTGTCTTCCCAACAAGGTTGCTATAACAAAAATGGCATCTGACATCTTACAGGACGGAGGTGTCGATGTTGTTGCAGGATAAAAAAATTGTCAAGTTTGTGCAGGGTGCAATGTTACTTGCCTTTTCGGTTATAATATCAATAGTGGAAGCAATGTTCCCCCTCTTATTTATAATTCCCTTTCCGGGTGTGCGTCTGGGACTATGCAACATTGCAGTTGCTATCGCTTTTTACAAGCTCGGTTTGGGCAGTGCTCTTACTATAACCATAGTCCGTCCGGTATTTCTACTTTTATTAAACGGAAACGTCTTCTCGTTTATATTGTCCGTAACAGGAGCTTTTTTCTCGCTTATATCGTTACAGCTTACAAAAAAAATGTACGGCAGGCTATTTTCATACTGCGGAGTATCTTGCATAAGTGCAACGTTTCACAGCGTGGGGCAAATTCTTGTTATATTTGCAATTACACAAAATAGTGCTATTTTTTCTTATCTTCCCTTTTTCATCACTGCTTCAAGCATAATGGGAAGTATAAGCGGAAGTGTTATGAATTTAATAATACCAAAATTTGACTCATATTTTCTTAACAAGGAGGGACAGAGAGGCTTATGAAAAAGTTACTTATAAGCATTTCTTTTGTCCTTGTTTTTCTATTATGCTCCTGCAATCACAACACTTCATTTTACACATACGACTTTTTTGCTATGGACACGTTTGTAACCATAACGCAGGACAAAAATCAAAATTCCGACAAGGTCAAAGACTTTATAGAGGATTTTGAAAAAACTCTTTCAAGAACGCAGGAAAACAGCGAGATTTATAATCTGAATTTAAATTCCACAGCAAAAGTTTCTCAAATGACAGAGCAAATTCTGAAAAAATCCATTGATATAGCATCACAAACGGACAGTGCGTTTGAGCCGTGCTGTGCAACACTTGTCGACCTCTGGGACATAACGGCAAAAAATCCCGTGTTACCAAGTGAAGATGACATTTTAAAGCAAAAAATGCCCTGCTCATACACCAATCTCTCGCTTGACGGCAGTATTGCCACTTTAAAAAACAAAGCAAAAGTAGACCTTGGCGGAATTGCAAAAGGATACTGTTCGCAAAAATGTATTGAAATTCTTAAAGCCGACGGGAATAAAAATGCCCTAGTAAACCTCGGCGGAAACATTGTAGTTTGCGGAAGCTCGCCTCAAAACATAAAAAAAGGTGTCTCGGGCTGGAATATCGGTATTAAAAATCCCGCCTGTGACGGCAGTATTATAGGGTATGTAACTTTAAGTGACAAAATTGTTTCTGTTTCGGGTGCGTATGAGAGGTTCTTTGAGAAAGACGATATTATCTATCACCACATATTTGACGTAAAGACAGGTTTTCCTGCCGACTCTGATTTATCAAGCGTTGCGGTTATAAGCTCCGACGGGCTGGAAGCTGATGCTCTTTCCACCGCACTTTTTGTTATGGGACTTGAAAAAGGCAAAGACTTTTACGCAAGTTCAACATACGATTTTGAAGTCATTTTTATCGGCAACGACGAGAATATATATATAAGCTCCCCATTGGCACATATCTTTACCGCAGATGACAGTGCCGTGGCTCTAAATGGAAAAAAATACAAAGTAAACATCATCGACAAGCAATAACGGAGTGAAGTTTTATGAAGAAAATTTTTAGCATTTGTTTAGTTCTTTTAGTCTTTCTTTTCATCAGTTCGTGTGTAAAAACAAACAATTTCATAACGGGTGAGGTTTTATCCGACATTGACAAAATTGGCAACACACAGCACAAGTCAGAAAATGAACAAAACTACGGCAGCGACGAATCTGTCAAAGAGCAGGAAACGGGAACTCAGCCAGAAAATCAAAACAATTCATTTAATGAACCCCTTGACTTTGTGAGATTTTTCGGCGGTCACGTACTCGAAGAAGCTCCGTCAACAAAGGATTATGCCGTACAATTTGTCGAGGCAATAATAAGTAATGATACTGTCGTTTTAGCCGAGCTTTTAGATGGTGATGCGGAAAATTACAGCGAGCTTAGTGCAGAAATTTCCGATTATTCCATAGTTCCGCTTGGGTTTACAGATGAGCAACTTCAGGCATTTTCAAGTGCAGGAACACCTGTTATTTACGACCAGTACATTGTAAAATTAGTTGTTGAAAGTTTTGACAAGTCAAGTATCAATTTCCATTTATTTGGTGACGGAAACGGGAAAGAAAAGTTTTATCTTTTATCGGCAGCAACTGACCAAGGGGTATCCAGTGCCGTTATCTATGGCTTTGTCCCATTAAATTCACCCGAAAAGCTTGATAAATCACTTGTACTTTGTCCTATTGAAAAAACAAAGCTTGAAAGATTTATTCACGAATTTGTTTCCCTCTGTCCCGATTTACTGGAAAACGGTAAAAATTATGCCTCAGATTTTGATTTTTCAGACAAAAAGCACTTTATAACTCACATTTACGGAGAATATCCTCCCCTTAGTGAAAATCAGATAAATACGTTTATCAAAAAGACTTTTTTGGGAAACCGTGGTGTTGATACTTCCAAACTTATTGAAGTATGGATATGGTCGCTTCTCGAAATTTCCGATTATTCGGCTTTATACGATGATAAGGATATAAAAGCTTATGGTTGCTCCTATGCACACGGCGGCACGACCATTGAACACGCAATAATCTCAAGTGGCGGCGAAAAGGACTCCTTCTGGGTTCAGGTACAAACGTTTGCCGATTGGGCTCACATTATCCCCTGCTCCAACTATGTTTTCTATTTCGAGGGGACAGAGGAAGAACCTACTTTGATTATGGTAGACGTCTCTATCATCAATGACTGCACTCCTGCATCGTTTTCCATATAAGCGAAATATTTACCCTGTATTAACAATTAAAAATGATAAAAGTAGTATAATCTTTTAAAGTGTGACGGATAAACTTTCATTTTTATCCGTCACAGAATATATCTGTCCGTGGCACAGCTGGATAGCGTATCAGACTCCGACTCTGAAGGTCATGGGTTCGAATCCCATCGGACAGGCCAAGAAAAAAGCGTACTGAAAAATTCAGTACGTTTTTTTAGCTAAATTCGCCTGACGTCGAGCTAAATGTGCTAACGCACGCCAAATTACTTTGTAGCTAAATTGACCTTCGGTCAGCTGATAGCGAATTTAATTTAGCTACTCTTGAGAGAGTTATTTAGCTATAAAGCGAAGCGGAATAATTTAGCTTTGAACGAAGTTCAAAATTTAGCTAAATAAGGTGGCATCCAAACCACTCGGCTCTTCCACCAAAACAGAACGATTTAGATGACAATCTAGGTTGTTCTGTTTTTATGGTTTGAGAAAATTTTTGAAAAAATGGACATGATTTTATCTTGACAAACAGGAATAATCATGGTATTATAGAAAAGATTTCTATTTATATGTGTGCAGATAGAATACATTTCCAAAACGGAGAGAATAATATGGTTATTGCAAAAATACATAATGTATTTAAAAACCTTACAGAAACAGAGCAAAAGATTGCGTCTTATATTTTAGAATTTCCGGAAAAAATTGTTAATATGACAGCAAAAGAACTTGCAACTGCTTGTGGTACGGTTCCATCAGCGGTTAATCGTATGTGCAAATCTATTGGTGTGGAAGGATTTGCAAAACTGAAAATTTCTTTGGCTACCGCAGTTGGCAAGGAAGGCTACAATGAAAATAACATTCCATTTGACAAAGACGATAATTCGAAGACGATTTTCAATAAGGTTTTTAATTCCGGCATAAATACACTTAAAAGCACCTATCAAATGATTGATTTTTCAAAAATAGATGAAATATCAAGAAGATTTGTGGAAGCTAAGCGTGTTTTTATTTTCGGTGTTGGTACATCTTCTGTGGCTGCACTTGATGCAGCTTATAGATTTTCTCAGCTTGATGTTCAGTCGTATGCCTATACAGACATTTTACAAATGAATGTTTTGGCAAAAAATATGAAAAATGGCGATGTTGCGTTTGGAATTTCGCACAGCGGAAGAACAAAGGCAGTTGTTGATGCAATGCGTGCTGCAAAGCAAGCAGGTGCGGCAACCATAGCATTAACCAGTTTTACAAAAAGTCTTTTATATACAGAGAGTGATTATTCAATTTCGGTGTATGCTGATGAGAAAAATTATCCTGTCGAAGCTGTATCTGCCCGTATAGCACATATGTGTGTAATTGATGCACTTATGCTAACAATAGCTTCTCTTAATTATGAAGATTATTCACAACATATTTCTTTAAGAAATGCATCGTTAGACGATATACGATATAGAATATGAAAGGGGTAAAAATATGGGAAATAAGGTTGTTTTAATTTCAATTGACGGTATGCGACCTAATCAACTTATAAAAAAGAATGGGAGGGAAAATCGCTTGTAGGCGATGAAAATGTATGAGTATTTTTTCAACTACATTAAATCAGATATCTTTCCTTTTTGGATTTATAGTTATAGGATATATACTTGTTAAACTTAAAGTATTACCTGAAAACTCGGCTATGGTTTTATCAAAACTGGAAAACACAATTTTTATACCTGCACTTGTTATGGGAACATTTATTGAAAACTTTACCATAGAGAGAATTGGTGCTGCATGGAAACTATTGTCTGTAAGTTTTATTATAGCATTTCTTGCAATTCCTTTTGCAATTTTGGTTTCCAAATTGGTGACAAAAGATAAGTATATTCAGAAAATTTATACCTATGGTTTGTCTTTTTCAAATTTTGGATTTTTGGGGAATGCAGTTGTAAGCAGTCTTTTTCCGGATATATTCTTTGAATATTTAATTTTCACATTGCCTTTGTGGATGCTTATATACCTTTGGGGAGTGCCAAAACTTCTTATTGCAGATTCAGGCAAAAGACATACATTTACCGAATCTTTGAAATCTTTTGTTAATCCTATGTTTATAGCGATGCTGATAGGTATGATAATCGGTCTGTTAAATATTCCTCTTCCCAAGTGGACTATGTCACTGATAAATGTATCGGGGGATTGCATGTCACCGATTGCCATGATTCTTACAGGAGTTGTGGTATCATCAATATCCCTGAAAAAGACTTTTACGAATGTAAGAATTTATATTGTTTCGATTATAAGACTCATTATTATGCCTGTTCTTTTCATAGCGGTGGCATCATTTTTCAAAATTTCTGAAACAACCTATTTCTGTGCACTTTGCTCCCTTGCAATGCCTCTTGGACTCAATACCATTGTTATTCCAAGTGCACTGGGTAAGGACACAACAGTTGCGGCAGGTATGACAGTAATTTCCCACTTGCTATCCTGCATAACAATTCCGTTAGTTTTTTTGATTATATAGAATAGATCAATAAAGCCTAAACAGAAGTCATCCAAACCGTTTGGCTTTTCCAGAAAAAACGACTTGTTTCGACAAGTCTTTTTTTCATCGATATAAATCTCTGTCGAGATTTTCGATATGTCCTTGCGGACTCGATATGTGCTGACGCACTCGATATGTCGCTAATGCGGCGAGATTTATATCATATCGAGTTTGAGCAAAGGGAAAACATATCGATTTTACGAAAGTAAAAATATCGAACAAACGAAGTTTGCATATCGACTAAAAACATCGGCATCAAAACCATTCGGTTCTTGCATAAAAACAATACCGACTTTGTCGGTGCTGTTTTTAACTTCTTGCGTTTTTTCAGGCATTCATTGACAGTATATCGCAAGATTCACTTCATATGTCACTTTACACAGGTGTTAATGTATTTATTATTGGAACTATTTTTTTCGTTATACAATCCTTTAATAGCTATAAAAAAATAAAACAAAAAACGCTGAAATTATTGACAATATCATAGGAATGCGTTATAATCATTGTCGTGGAAACGGCAGACCGCCGTTTTAAGCGGAACTCGTTCCGCAACTTTCAAGCAAACAGCTTGAAAGCCACGCATGATTGCAATGAAGTATCCGGAAATTTCATCGTAATTTTCATATGATACATTCATTATAATATCAAATAAAAGCAGAGGCGTTCCGATATCAGTCAGGACGCCTTGGGTTTTTGATTTGCGATTGGAGGTATATGGCATTAATTATGGACAAGAAGAAAAGAACAACGGGAATAGTGATTTTTGCTATTCTTGCTCTTGTTTTGATGATTGGTACCATCATTGTAAAATCACCGGGCAGCCATGAATCAATAAGCGAGCTGATGCGGGATGCGGTTCTGCATGAAACAAATAAAATAAGTCTTTTCGGATTAAAGGATGTAAATCCCGGACTTGCTTCTGCTGTTACTGTTACGGGAATTCTTTTTGTGATTTCACTGATTATCAGAATTTTTGTAATTCCGAAATTTAAAATGATTCCCGGGAAGTTTCAGCTTTTGCTTGAAACGCTGGTTGGATTTTTTGATAATCTTGCCAAATCCAACAGTCCACACCGAAACAGGTTTTTAGGTGCATATATTTTCGCCGCCGGTGTGTATATATTCGCAGGAACCATACTTGAGCTTTTTGGAATTCAGGTAATTACTACAAACGGAATATCAATGGCACTTCCAGCTCCACTTGCAGATATCAACGGGGCGATTATGATAGGATGTCTTTCATATCTTGTTATCCTGTCGGGAGGCATTGCCGAAAACAAATTAAAAGGAGTGGGAAAAACCTTAAAAGAATTTTCTCTCCCCGTATCAATGAGCTTTCGTATCTTTGGTGCTTTGCTCAGCGGTGCCCTTGTAACAGAGCTTGTTTATCATTATATTCATTTAAGTTATGGTCTTCCGGTACTGGTTGGAGTGTTGTTTACATTGCTTCATGCCGTTATTCAGGCGTATGTACTTATAATGCTTACATCACTTTTTTACGGCGAAGTATCGGAACCTGCACATGAAAAGAAATAATTAAATTTTGGAGGTTTAAACAATGAAAAAGAATATGAAAAGAATTTTAATGGCAATAATACTGATTGTGATGATATTTACTTTGACAATACCCGCTTTAGCTGCAAGTGAAGCAGAGGCAGTCGGGGCAACTGACAGTGCACTTGGGGATAAAGCACTTGCCGCAGCTATTGCGGTTGGGCTTGCTGCGGCAACAGGTGCAATCGGTATGGGCTGGGCTATTGCAAAATCTGCAGAAGCAATTTCACGTCAGCCCGAGGCTGAAAGTAAAATCCGTACAACCCTGATGCTTGGTCTTGTTTTCGTTGAAACAGCCATCATCTATGCACTTGTTATTGCAATACTGATTATATTCGTACTGTGAGGAAGGAGGAAAATCAATGAATGTGCCACTTAATATTGACTGGCAGCAAATTCTTCTGCATTTATTGAATTTCGTAGTTTTGTTCGCGATACTTTACTTCCTTCTTTATGATCCCGTAAAGAAATTTATGGATAAACGATGCGAGTATTACAAAAACATGGACGATGAAGCAAAGAAAAATTTAAGGCAAGCAGAAAAACTTAAAAATGAATATGCTGAGAAATTACATTCTGCAGACAGTGAAATTGAGGAAAAAAAACAAGCTGCAAACAAGTCATTGTCCGAGAAAACCGATCAGAGCATAATGCAGGCAAAAAGTCAAGCAGATCAGATTGTTTCAGATGCTTACAAAAAGGCCGAGGCAGAACGCAAAAAACTTTTAGAGCGTGCTCAGAATGAGATAGCCGATATGGTAGCTGATGCTACTGAAAAAATCGTTGTAAATGCAACCACCTCGGATGCATTTGACAACTTTTTGGATTCGGTAAAAAGGAGCGGGGCGGATGAATGATAAAATTTATACCAAAACTGCTGTTTTGTATTCCAATACGCCGCCAAGCGATGAGCAAGAACAGAAATTTATTGATTTTTTAAAACAAAAATATAACGAAAATTTTTCTCTGGTCTGGAAGGAAACAGACATTCCCGAGGGCGGTTTTAAGCTTGAGGCAGGTTCTGAAATTTTCGACTGGAGTATAGACGGACGTCTTTCACAGTTTAAAGAAGCTTTATCTAAACTTAAAAATAAAAGTGATGACATCATTTCTTTAATTCGTGAAACGGTTAAAAGCTGGACACCCAAACCACTTGCCGAAGAAGTGGGTGAGGTTTTGACCGTCGGTGACGGAATTGCTACCGTCAGCGGTTTAAAAAACGCAACCTACGGTGAAATTTTGCTTTTTACATCAGGCGTAAGAGGTATGGTGCAGGATTTAAGGGAAGGCGAAATAGGCTGTATTCTTTTCAGCAACGATGAAGAAATCAGTGAAGGAAGTACAGTTAAAAGAACGGGCAAAACTGCAGGTGTTCCCGTTGGTGATGAATTTATAGGTAGAGTAGTAAATGCTCTTGGTGTCCCCATTGACGGGCAAGGCGAAATTCATTCGGCTGAATATCGTGCGATTGAACATCCTGCACCCGGCATTATCGACAGACAGCCCGTTTGTGCTCCTATGGAAACCGGTATTCTCGCAATAGACTCTATGTTCCCGATAGGCAGAGGTCAGCGTGAGCTTATCATAGGCGACCGCCAGACCGGTAAAACTGCAATCGCAATAGATACAATTCTTAACCAGAAGGATAAGGATGTTATCTGTATCTATGTTTCAATCGGTCAGAAGGCAAGTTCTGTTGCTCAGCTTGTACAGAATTTAAAGTCAAGAGGTGCAATGGAATACACTATTATTGTCAATGCCTCTGCAAGTGATTCATCACCGCTGCAGTATATAGCACCTTATGCCGGATGTGCACTGGGTGAATATTTTATGGACAAGGGTAAGGACGTCCTGATTGTGTACGATGATTTATCCAAGCATGCCATTGCTTACCGCAGTCTTAGCCTGCTTTTAGAGCGTGCTCCGGGGCGAGAAGCATATCCCGGTGATGTGTTCTATCTTCATTCAAGATTACTTGAGCGGAGTGCTCACTTGAGCGATGAAAAAGGCGGTGGAAGTATGACCGCACTTCCTATTGTTGAAACGCAATCAGGTGATGTATCGGCATATATTCCTACAAATATTATTTCCATTACAGACGGTCAGATTTTCTTGGAGAGCGACCTGTTCTTTGCAGGTCAAAGACCTGCGGTTAATGTAGGTCTTTCAGTTTCCCGTGTGGGTGGCAACGCACAGACAAAGGCGATGAAAAAAGCGGCAGGTGCCATCCGTCTTGATTTGGCACAGTATCGTGAAATGGAAGTATTCACACAATTTGCAAGCGACCTTGATGATACTACCAAAACACAACTAACATATGGTCATGGACTTATGCAGGTGCTCAGGCAAGAACAGTATAAACCATACAAGCATCACGAACAGGTTATCATCTTAGTTGTTGTGTTAAATCATCTTTTACAGAATATTGCACAGGACAAGATTACCGGAGTTGTTCAGAATATGCTTAAACATTTTGAAGAAAAACATTTTGGAATTGCTGAAAATATCCATCAAAGCGGTGTGCTTGATGACAAATGCCGAGATGAAATCATCCGTGTAGCAAAAGAGTTTTTGCAGGGATGGTGATACAATGGCAACCACAAAGGAAATTAAAAATCGAATAAGAAGTGTAAAGGATACTCAAAAAATCACAAATGCCATGTATCTGATTGCTTCTACAAAGCTTCGAAAAGCCAAAAGTGAGCTTGATAAAACCAGGCCGTATTTCAGCAGCGTACAGGGTGAAATAAAAAGAATTTTCAGAACCTCGGAGGAAATAGAAAACAAGTACTTCTATCCCGTAACAGGTGAACATGAGCTTCCCGGTTCTTATGGATATCTGGTTATTACGTCGGACAAGGGACTTGCAGGAGCATACAACCAGAATGTTATAAAAGAAGCATTAAAGCTTATGCAACAGCACGAAAATCCTAAACTTTTTGTTGTAGGAGAGTTCGGGAGGCATTATTTCACATCACACAATATTCCGATAGAACAAAGTTTTCTCTATACGGCACAAAATCCTACAATTCACAGGGCAAGAGAGATTTCTGCAATTTTGCTTGATTTATTTAACAGACAAAAGCTTTCCAAGATTTTTGTCATTTATACCGATATGCAGGGAGCAATTAATTCGCAGGCTGTATCTACAAGATTACTGCCGTTTCATCGTGCACAGTTTATGACTCCTGATATTCACGAAAAGGAAATAAAGACACCTTTTGAATTTCAGCCGTCCATAGAAAAGGTTTTGGATAACATTGTTCCAAGCTATGTAACGGGATTTATATACAGTGCACTCATTGACAGTTTTTGCAGTGAACAGAATGCACGAATGAATGCCATGGATGCGGCAAGCAGAAATGCACAGGAGCTTCTTGACGAACTTTCGGTTCAGTATAACCACATTCGCCAGGGTGCTATAACACAGGAAATCACCGAGGTTTCATCAGGTGCGAAAAGTATGAGAAAGAAAGCTGAAATAAAAAGTCTCAGAGGAGGTGTAAAAAGCGAATGAATG
>JAZQVQ010000010.1:0-3139 GCA_045631825.1 Eubacteriales bacterium
CTTTTCGGAGCACTTTGCAGAAAATTAGATATGCCCTCACGAAATTTAGAAAAAAGCTCTCCCGAAAAGCTCCGTGACAAGTGGAGGGTGCAAGGATTGCACGTGGGTGCACTCTGCACGAGGATCTTCGAGGGGATTAAAACATCATAGGAAAAAGCCCGACACTAATAAAGGGAAGTACCCAGAAACCGTAGGTGTCTGGGGCGTCTTTTGGCTACTTTTCGGCGACGAGAAAAGTAGCTCCTCCGCGGTTAGCAAAAAATTCGACTAAGAAAATGAAAACCAAGACAAATAAATCTAAACATTTAAAGTTCTTTTCCTACTTTCTTGGGGGAAAGTATGTAAAAAAGAAAAAAGAGCGACTGACAGACATCAATCGCCCCTTGGGAAAACATAATAAATTTATCAGCAAATCAATCCTGATTAAGAACAGAATTACGTTTGATTTTCTGAGTTGTAGTTTTGTCAAACTCCTTAAATCTAATAGTAACCTTTTTGACAGCCTTGTAGCCGGGAAGTCTGCGGTTAACCTTATTCTTGACAATTTCAAGAAAATATTCCTGCAGATACGTCTGGGATTCTGCATCGTCGTCAGACATACCAAGGTTTCTGAGCTTGTCAAAATCAGGGAATATTTTAACCGCAACAACAACCTCACCAACATCATCGGTGTACCCATATGCCATACACTCTTTTACGCCCTCACAGTCCGAGAGAAGTATCTCGATTTCTTCGGGGAAAATCTTTTTGCCGTTTGAGGTAACTATCATATTCTTAAGTCTGCCGACAATCTTGTAATGTCCGCTGTCCTTATCAACACACGCAAGGTCGCCTGTAAGGAAATACCCTTCCTCATCAAACACTTTCTTTGTGTTTTCCTCATCCTTATAGTATCCGAGCATTACGTTGGGTCCCTTTATCGCAAGTTCTCCCACTGAGTTTTTATCGGGGTTTACTATCTTTGCCTTATTTCCTGTTGTGGGATATCCAACCGTATCCGCTTTTCTCGCCCTGTCGTAGTGCATAACGCACACAGGTGCCGTCTCGGTAAGTCCATAGCCATTATAAACAGCAAAACCGAACTTTTCAAAGTCTCTGAATATCTCCGGCTCAACCGCCGCTGCACCTATAAGTATTGCCCTTAGCTTTCCTCCAAAAGCATCGTGTATGCTCTTGAAAATAACCGGTGCTACTGCAGGAGCAAAATGCCCCGAAACAGTTGTAATGGTTTTACCTATATTAAGGAACGCCTTTCCGCCCTTGATTTTAGTTATCTTATTTATTATAACATTATGAAATGCCTTTATAAGCTGCGGAACTGCAATAAATATTGTAGGCTTATATTCCTTAAACTCGTCGATAAGACGCAAAAGGCTTGAGCAGTAACAGATACTTGCTCCCGAGTAAAGCATCGCCAGAAATCCTGCTGTACACTCATAAGTATGATGCAAAGGCAGCACGCTTATAGTTCTGTCCTCAGGCCCTACGTACACGTTTTTACGCACACCTATAATATCTGCACAAATATTATAGTGGCTGAGCATAACGCCCTTTGCGACGCCCGTCGTTCCCGATGTATAAAGCAAAAATCCAAGTGCAAACGGGTCTATCTTATGGTTTTTATAGCTTTCATCGCCATCATCGACAAGCTTCTTACCCGCACAGATGTATTCTTCTATGTTATCCATACAGAGCTTTACTCCGTCAAACTCACATTCTTCAACCTTTGAAGCAAGCTCAGATGAATAGATAAGTGCAACCGAGTCGGACATAGTGAGAATATTTTTCGTTTCAGGAGCCTTAAGCTCTTTATCTACCGGCACGCAAACACCCACGCCACAGCATACCGCAAGATAGGAAAGTGCCCAGTGGTAACTGTTTTTACCCACAATCGCAATATGCTTGCCCTCAAGTCCGAGCGAGCAAAGATAGCTTGCAAAGTATTTCACCTCGTCGACGAGCTGGTTATACGTCTTTTCGGTAAGGGAGGAGTCTTTGTTCTTAATGACAAACGCAACCTTTTGTCCATATTCCTCCGCACTTGTTTCGATAAGCTCCCTTATTGTACATACATTTTTTACGTCATACACAAAATTATTCATATTTCATTCTCCTTTTCACCTTTTATATATTTCAACACATCATGTACCACAACAAAAACCGCAAGGCAAAGAGCTCCTATTATCACAAGCACTCTGATACGTCTTCTGCGACGAATTCTTCCCGAAAGAGACGAAAAATCGGGAATGTCACAGTTACACTGCTCATTATGCTGTACTTTTTTATCGTTTCTGCATTCGGCATAATAGCTCCGACAAGCCTCGCATTGTTTTATGTGTTCCTTTACAATCACATCGGATTGTTTACTCGAAACCTTATCTATACAAAGCGGTATAAGGTCTTGTATTATTTTACATTCGTAATTACTGTTCATCCAAAAGTGCCTCCTTCAAGATTTTTTTTGCTCTGTGATAAATGACCTTTGCCGAGTTTTCGCTTATATTAAGCAAGTTTGCTATATCCGAAAACGCAAGGTCTGCATACGTTCTCAAAACAACCACGTCTTTATATTTACTTGGAAGTGTATCTATGCATTTTCTGACTCGTTCACATTTGTTTTTGTTAAAAAACTCCGTTTCGGGTGAGGTATGCGTTACGGCACTGTCGCCCAGAAAATCTATATCAACGAGCGTTACTTTATTTTTTCGCATATACTTAAAGTATATGTTTTTTGCGATTGCCGCAAGGAACGTAAAAACTGTGCAAGTTCCGTTATATTTATGAAATGATTTATATGCTGCAAAAAATGTCTCTTGTGTCATATCCTCGCAAAGCTCTTTGTCTTTACACATCTTGTACAGAAATGCGTAAACCCGACGATAGTACTCAAGATACAATTTTTCAAATTCTTGCAAGGATATTTCACCTCTCTTCGGTCTTTTTCTCTTTTTTATTTTTTCTCCTACTTTCCCCCTAAGAAAGTAGGCAAAGAACTTTAAATGTTTAGGATTTACTTGCAGCAAGTTAACTGTATTCTTCTTAGTCAGCTATTTGTTAAGGGAAATTTCTTGGGAAAGATGTGAGGGGAGTTTTCATCTTCTTAGTCTGTTTTTTCTATAAGTCTATTTTTTCACTTCCG
>JAZQVQ010000011.1:0-4412 GCA_045631825.1 Eubacteriales bacterium
GAAAACCACATGGAAGAAAGCTTTTTCAATACCTATGGATTCAAGATAGGAAACAACGCAAATTACATTTAACTGACAAAATAAATCTTCACCAAACCAGAGATGAATTTCGTCGTTTTGCCTGAGCTTTAATAAAGACGCAAACTTTTTTCTGTATTTGTCAGGCATCAGACCGAAATTCTTGCTTCTTTGTGCAATAAAGGCATCACTGAAAGCTTCCTCGGTTATGACACCGCTTATTATAGCTTCGGAAAAGGGAATGATATTTCCTGTTATTCCAAGAGTATCGGCATATTTAACCATCTCGTCGCCTGATACAATGTTGAACTTCATTACATATACCTCATTTCAAAATGTTGACTAATATTTTTTCTCGATTTTAGTGCCGGGATAATAAGTGGCTAAGATTTGTTCAAAGGTGTAACCACTCTTTGCGGCAAACTGTGCTCCGTACTGACTTAAACCAACCCCGTGGCCGTACCCTTTGCCGTCTATGACGTAAATATCGTCTGTTCCGTAAGCTTTTTTCTTGCCATCGGCAGTAAGGTAGTTGTAACCCACACCGAGAACAACTGCATTTTCAACACCGTCTTTTGTAATTACACTAAGACAATCGGTTATGTTGTCAGAAGGTGTAGGTACTAATTTTATGTCAAAATTAGGGCTGTAAACAAATTTTTTAAAAAAAGTACTGATGTTAGCGGAATTGTTTATTGTAATTTTGTTGTTGTTTTCGTCGGTAATAACCATGCTTTGAATGTGGTTTCCTGTTTTTGCACTGTAGCTTATGTCGGCAATGCTTCCTGATAAAACACCTTTTTTTGTGGTGCTTGTGTTTATGTAATCAAGTAAGTCCTGCGGAGTTATAAAGCTTGTCCACTTGCCTTTGCTTAGCGTATGATACTGCTCGAGAGGAGTTTTAACCTGCGTAAGATAAGGATATTTGTCAGGATCGCCACCCCAGGCACCCGCGGCACTCTCGGTCATTCCTCCGCTTATGGCATGGTAGACTGTTGTTGCAAGCTTGCCATTGTATGTAACAACAAGACCGGTAGTTTCGTCAACCGCTTTGTTTGTACTGTCTGCAAGCTTTGAAGTTCCGCTGTAAACCTGACAACAGGTTGTGTCGCAAACATCAAAGCCTATGGATGAGTGTTTGCCTCCAACTGAATTCAATGTAAAAGTTCTTGCGGCTATTGCGGCAGTTTTTAAAGCTTGGTCGTGCCAGGTGGTATATACCTCACTTGGCAGAACACCTTTTAAATATTGCTCCGTGTCCACAACATTTATAACCTTTATGTTTCCGTTGCTGTCAATTGTAAACTTGAGATAATCTGGATAAGTTGTTCCATTGATGGAAATAGTACCGAAAGCACTGTCGGAAAGATACAGCGTGCTTTCACCTGAAACAATTACTTCAGACGATTTTGAATTTTCGGTAATTAAGCTTGTGCCGTTTTTAATTCTGATTGTTATATTTGTACAATCGGTACTGTCATATTCGGTAAATTCTCCGGTAGAGTCATCGTAATGTGAAAAAATAAACCCGTTGTCAGCGGAGATGTTTACTTTACCGTCAAAAGCAGAGCCAGAATAAAACAGACCGACATTTGTATAGTTTTCACTTGCAAAAACACCTGATGAAAATAAAATAAAAAGAAAAACAAGTGATAACGTGTTTTTTATATTAAACTTCATTTGTTTACTCCCTTTAAAATTCTTCGGTACATACAATATGCGTTTGGATAATACAAATTTACGCTTGTATGTACCGAAAACTGTTTTGCAAATTTCGTATTAAAAGAACATACCCGGAAGGGCAGCCATAAGACCTGTTATTACAAACAATGCAGCTAAAACTATTGCAATAGCACTTACAGCAATTCTTTTTACTTGCTTTTTCGATAACTTCTTTTTGTTACTCAACTGTATACTCACCTCTAATCATAATAAATGCTTTGTCGCTGTGGACATATAAACCTCTGCCGTCATTTCCTCTGGGAATAATGCAGTAGGCATTTATGGGAACTTCGTGCTCGTTAAGAATTTCAATACCATTTGTAATATCGGCAATACCCTGATTTTCAAAAGGAGATATCGCTGATACAATACTTCCGGGACGAACGATAATTTCTGTAGCACTGTTTGCAAATAATTTCTGACCGACGGAAAGTTCAATAAGCGTGTAGGAATTGTCCGAAGTAATAACATTTTCGCCATTACTGTCACCGTCGTCGCCTGAAATGTCACCACGGTTTTCGTCATAAGAAGAATCAGTCTCGGTGTTGCCACTGTCAAGCTGCTTAGAGAACGTAGCTATACTCTCAGTGACAAGCTTTGTGTATTCTGCAGTGACCTCGTCTTTGAAATTAGGCATAATAATTTCGGTAAGATAGCTGAGCGTAATAAGCGGGTCCTCATCGGAAGAATAAGCAATAACCGTTATCACGGAAACCGCTATAATAAAAACGGAAATAAGTAACGATAAAAGAATAGTTGCAATACGCTTTAATTTCATATAAATCCCTCTTTTCAAATGTATAAGATTAAGCAAATCAGAAAAAGTTGCAATTTAATACCAATATGGGTATAGTATAACACATAATTATTTAATTTTCAATAGCAAGAAAGAAGTTGGAAAATATTGTTTACATATTGCAAAAAAATATTTGTATTAAATTTATATTTTAAATTATAAAGAAGTACATTTTAGCACTTGAATTTTTTTGATATTTGTGTTAATATAATATGAAAGTCTGAAAAAGTGTAAAGACGATTGCAGAAAGGTAAAGAAGTATGGGAATAAAATGTGCCTTTGTATCGCTTGGCTGCCCGAAGAATCTTATGGATTCCGAGGTTATGCTAGCAAAGCTGAATAAAGATGGAATTGAAATAGTACCTGAAGATATAGATGCAGATGTTGTTGTTGTAAACACGTGTGCTTTTATAGAAAGTGCAAAGCAGGAAGCAATAGAAACAATACTAGATGTTGCGTGGTTGCGTGAAAATCGCAATTTAAAGGGTATTGTGGTAACAGGCTGCCTTGCACAGCGTTATAAAGAGGAAATTTTCGAGCAGATACCTGAGGTTGATGCCGTAGTAGGTGTTGGAGATATTGACAATATAACAGAGGCAGTAAAGTATGCTTACGAGAATGGCGGAAAAGGAGAAACTGCTAAATATTCTTGTATTACAGTTCCGGAAAATGCACCGCTTGGCGGGGACAGAGTTGTCACAACACCTGAGTATTCTGTTTATGTAAAAATCTCCGAGGGTTGCGATAATAAATGTACATACTGTATTATACCGTACCTTCGTGGTAAATTCAGAAGCAGACCGATGGAGGATGTGTTGTCCGAGGTTCGTGAAATGACGTCGCTCGGAGCAAGGGAAATAATACTTGTTTCGCAGGATACAACACGTTATGGTACTGACCTTTACAAAGAGCCGTATCTTGCAAAGCTGCTTGAAGAAATATGTAAAATTGACGGAATAAAATGGGTAAGACTTCTTTATTGTTATCCGGAAGAAATTACAAATGAGCTTGTAGAGGTTATAGCAAGGGAAACCAAGATTGTTAAATATATAGATTTGCCAATTCAGCATATTTCCGACAAAGTGTTAAAGGCAATGAATAGACGAGGAAACAGTGAGCTTATACGGGAAAAGATAAAGCTGCTAAGAGAAAAGGTACCGGGAATTGCCATAAGGTCAACCGTTATTGTAGGTTTTCCCGGTGAGGCAAAAGAAGATTTTGCTACCCTTGCAGAGTTTTTAAAGGAAATTAAGTTTGAAAGACTTGGAGCATTTGCTTTTTCCAGCGAGGAAGGAACACCTGCAGCAAAAATAAAAGATGGAGTCGTTCCCGAAAAGACAAAACAGAAACGCCTTGATACAATTATGCACAATCAGTATGAAATACACGAGGCATATAATAAGAGTAAGGTCGGTAAAGTTCTCGAGGTCTTGTGTGAGGGCTTTGATAAGGCTTCGGGTGTGTATTTTGGAAGAAGTGCGTTTGATGCACCTGAAATAGACGGGAAAGTTTATTTTTCAAGTAAGAAGAGAAAAATTTCCGAGGGTGAGTTTGTAAACGTAAAAATTTCCGAGGTTCTTGATTACGACCTTCTTGGAGAAGTAATATTGTGAAAGGAATTTTAAGTGATGAATCTGCCAAATAAACTGACAATTATAAGAATAATAATGGTGCCCATTTTTATGGTTTGCATAATGTTGCCTAAGCTTACAGGGGGAAACGTAAAATTTGAGCCGATGTGCATAGTTTCTGCAATAGTATTTTTGTTTGCGGCAATTACTGATTTTGTAGATGGGAAAATTGCAAGAAAGTATAATCTCATAACAAATTTCGGTAAATTTATGGACCCTCTTGCCGATAAATTTATGGTAATAGG
>JAZQVQ010000012.1:0-1704 GCA_045631825.1 Eubacteriales bacterium
TTTGTAAAGCAAAAAGCATTGTCGGCGGTATTGGGTGAATTATACCCAAGTTACCCATATATCGTTTTACCACTATTGCGTTTTACTTTGCAATTGAGTCCCAAAGAAAACACATACATCAGGCTTTGTAGTAACGCAAATCTCAATGTTTCCGTCATCCGTTTTATTTACGCTGTCAACCACAATTTCAAAGTCACTTTCCGCCTTTGGATTCGTAACTTCAAAAGTCTGCGTTTCGTAAACAACAAACCCTGTATTTACGTCTTTTTGAGTTTCTTTTGAGTTTACGTTTTGTTCATCTCTCTGTTCAATTTCAAAAGTCTTTTTTTTCTGTACTTCATCTGCGTTATCCGACAAGGACGGAACGCAGGAAACTATCGAAAAAACAAGCAAAAGCGTAAGACAAACGCTTGTTACCAAAAGCCCCGTTTTGTTGCTTTTATTCATAATCGTTCATCTCCACCTTTCTTTTTTGTAATTTTATATACAATTTAGCATAACACATTTTCAACAATTAATTAACACAAAAATCGGTTTTTGTTTACATATTATTTATACCATAACATATTTGATTTGTCAATAGTTTTTTTCGTAATTATTAACTTTTTTACTACAAATTCCTAAAACAACTAAACTTTTGTAAACAATAGCCAAAAAAGATTGACACAGGACTCATTTAAAGATATAATAAAAAAATAACTGTGTGTTTTACATACATTTTTAAATCAACATTTAACGTATTTGAATATAATTTCAGTAAGGGAGAGGCAAAGTATGAAGAACAATTTACCCACTTACACGCTTAGTGAAGAGCTTATGAACTCTATCAGTCACGGAATTGGTGCTTGTCTGTCTGTAGCGGCTCTTGTTCTCTGCATCGTTAAGGCTGCTACAAGCTCTACTGCTGCTGGCGTTGTCAGTGCTTCCATATATGGTGCGACACTTGTGATACTGTACAGTATGTCCACGCTTTATCACGCAATAACAAACAAAACTGCAAGAAAAGTTTTCCGCATCTTCGACCACGCCTCTATATATCTCCTTATAGCAGGCTCATACACTCCGTTTTCACTTGTAACACTGAAAGGCCCGCTCGGTTGGACACTTTTTGGCATAACCTGGGGTGTTACAATTCTCGGCGTGACATTGAATTCCATAAGCATAGAGAAATTCAAAAAGTTTTCTATGATAAGCTATATATGCATTGGTTGGGCTGCACTCATCGGAATTAAGCAGATTATCTCGTCGCTCTGGGGAACAGGACTTGTGCTTCTTGTTTTAGGTGGGGTTTTATACACCGTCGGGATAATATTCTATGCGTTGAAAAAGTACAGATATATGCACTCTATTTGGCATTTATTCGTGCTTTCAGGAAGCATATTACACTTCTTCTGCATTTATTTTTACGTTTTACCCGTAAGATAAATTGCTTTTTTACATCACTAACAATTATTAAAATACAAAGAGGTTATTTTCATGAGCGTAAAAGTTACTAAATTCGGCGGAAGTTCACTTTCAAGTGCCGAACAGTTCAAAAAAGTTGCAAGTATCGTCCTTGCAGACAAGGACAGAAAGTATGTTGTACCTTCTGCTCCCGGAAAGCGTTTTTCGGGCGACGACAAGGTTACTGACCTTCTCTACGAGTGTTATGATCAGTTCAGCAAGGGAATGGAATCTGATGCCTTTGAAAAAATCAAGGAAAGG
>JAZQVQ010000013.1:0-4021 GCA_045631825.1 Eubacteriales bacterium
GAAAAAAACTTTGATTTCCTACCCCAAAACTTTTCAAAAGGGTGGGGACTTTTTTATTTTGGACAGTTATAATTATAAGTGTAAGTTGGTCAACGTATATGTAATTGTTAAAATATAAAAGTAAAGGGGTACCCCTTTATGTAGTAATACAATTACTACATAAAAGACTCTCTAATGAATCAAATTAAAAGAGTGTGTTACCCGTATAGTCTTTTATATTATATCACAAAAAGTTGTTTTAGTCAATCTTTTGGGATTACTTTTTAAAATTAATTTACTTTTTTGTTTTGTGGAAGGAGCTGAGGCTATTGGTAAACAAGGGTAAAAAGACAGCAAATTATAAGGTGATTCAAACTCCTCAAGGAAACCGATACCAATTTTTCTGCGATTTGTCGAATGCCTTAATTTGCACAACGCCACCTTTGAATGAAGACAGTCCTGAGGAAGAATTAGCAAAGGCATGGCTGAATTACGGTAAAAGCAATTTTAATGTATGCCACGAATGCGGTAAGTGGATTATAGATGCATTATACAATCCTGATACATTTAATTGTGTTAAATGCACGCCGTTAGAGGATTATCCTGAGTTTTGTCCGCACTGCGGAGCTGAAACATCAGATCCGTCATACTTCTGTCATATGTGTGGGTATAGACTGCTTTACGGAGGCGAAGAAAATGAAATTACAAAATAAAGTCAGAAGAGATTCACTGTCACATTATGGGTTTGGCATTGATGAGATGAAAAGGTTCAAGGTTTGTCCTTCCTGCAATTCGTTGGAAACAAGCAATTACTCAAAATGTACTAATTGTAAAAGTCCGTTATTGAATGAAACTCTTTTCGATTTATACAAATCATTGCATAACCAATGTCCAAGATGCGGAACGGTCGTTTCTGAACATATGCGTTATTGCCCTCACTGCGGAACTAAGGTTGAATTAAAAAAAGAAATTGTTTAGTTTGAAAGGAGGAAAATGCAAATGGATACGATACAAAACTATAAATGTCCTTGTTGTACGGCTCCGCTTGTTTTCGATGCTGAAAGACAAGAACTCATTTGTGAGTCTTGCGAAAACACATTTCCGCTTGAAACAATGGAGCAATTTGCAGAAAGCGAACAAGGCTCCTCAGGTAGCTCAAAGTATGATTGGGAGACTTATGTGCCAAGAAATTATGAAGATACCGTCGGTGTCAATCTTGCAAATTATTCTTGTCCTTCCTGTGGTGCAGAAATTCAGGGTGATGACACATTAGGCTCAACCGTTTGTCCCTACTGCGGTAACTCTACTATTGTAAAAGGTCAGTTTGAAGGAACACTAAAACCCGATTACATAATTCCGTTTAAGTTAAGTAAGAAATTTGCTGTTTCTGCATTTGAAGCAGATTTCAAGAACGCTCCATTCTTGCCCGATGAATTTAAGAGCAAAAAGAAAATTGAAGAAATGGCAGGCGTGTATGTTCCGTTTTGGATGTTTGATTGTGACTGTGAGGCAGCTGTAAGCTATACGGCAGAAAGAGTTACTGCTTGGAGCGATTCAAACTACAATTATACTAAAACTGATTTTTATAAGCTATACAGACAAGGGCAGATTTCATACGCTAATATTCCCGTTGACGGTTCAAAGAAAGCTGATGATACCTATATGGAAGCGGTTGAACCATTTAACTATAATGATGCGGTAGAATTTAACTCGGCTTATTTATCGGGATATTTAGCAGATAAATATGATGTAACTGCAGAAGAAAGCATTGAAAGAGCGAATGAGCGAGTAAAAAACTCTACCATAGAAGCATTTAGAGATACAACCGATCTTTATACTGGTGTTATTCCCGATAGCGAAAGGGTTGAATTTGAAAACGGAAAGATAAGATATTCTCTGCTTCCTGTATGGATGCTGAATATTAAATACAAAGATAAGATGTATAAGTTTGCAATCAACGGTCAGACCGGAAAGGTCGTAGGTGAATACCCCGTAGATAAAAATAAAAAGTGGAAGTATTTCTGGAAGATTGCAGGAATCTCCTATGCAGTAGCAATAGCTATCGCATATATGCTTTTGCATTAAGGGGGTGAATGGATATGAAAAGAATTTTTTCGTGTTTGTTACTACTTTTGCTTATGACTTCTTTTGCAGTAACAGCGCAATCTGACTTTCAAAATCCTTCAATCGTAGATGATGCAGGATACTTAATGCAATCAGAGCTTTCATCTCTTTCAAAAGAGCTTGATAAGGTCAGAGAAAAATACAGTTTTGAGGTTGCAATCTATACCGAAAGCGATATGACATCAAGCACAGCGCAGACGAGTGCGGATGATATTTATGATTACAACGGTTACGGCGCAGGTGAAAATGATGACGGAATTTTACTTTATATCTGCTCAGATACCCGTGAATATCATTTCACTACACATGGCAAAGGGTTAAAGTATTTTAATTCAAATGGACTGAAATACTTAGAAAGCAAGGTTGCACCATATCTTTCGGAAAATGATTACTATGAAGCATTTAATGCCTACATAGAAACAACCGATGAACTGCTTCAAATGGCAAAAGACGGAAAGCCATATAATGAAAAGCAGTACAGCACAAAGTATTTAATTGGTGTTGTCATAGCGGCGCTTTTGATTCCTCTGTTTGTTGCCTTAATTTTGATGAAGAAGAAACTCAAAAAGATGAAAACAGCAGTAGAAAACGACTATGCTGCAAACTATGTAAAACCCGGAAGTATGAATATATCGGTTTCAAGAGATTTGTTCCTTTATTCAAGGATTACAAAAACCGAAAGACCGAAATCAAGTTCCGGAACACATACATCATCTTCCGGCAGAACACACGGCGGACGTGGCGGAAGTTTTTAGGAGGGATATAATGAAACGAATATTATCAATTATTTTATGTATAACAATGATTCTCGGTTTGTCATCCGTGGCATTAGCAGAACATTATTCAAACTTTACCGATGTTAAACCCGAAAGTTGGTATTACGAAGATGTGGACAATGCGGTAAGGCTTGGAATTATCAATGGTAAATCTGAGACAACCTTTGCTCCCGATGATAACCTTACATATGCTGAAGCAATCAAGCTTGCGGCGTGTATGTATCAGCTTTACAAGGATGGTCAGGTGTTGATAGTTTCAACCGGTAGTCCTTGGTATCAGACCTATGTTAACTATGCAAAGGATCACGGAATCATAACAGATAACTTTTTCGATAAAGTGAGTGACATCAACGAAAAAGCTACAAGAGCAGGATATATGGAAATATTCGCAAGTGCCCTTCCTGACGAGGCTCTTAAAGGTATCAACAATGTTCCTGACGGTTCCATTCCCGATGTTCCAATGGTTCATGAGAGTGCAATTGGTATTTACAAACTCTACCGTGCAGGAATTTTGACTGGTGTTGACGCCGCTCACAACTGCAAACCTGAGGATAATATCAAAAGATGTGAAGTTGCGGCAATCATCACAAGAATGATGAATGAAAATAAAAGAGTGACATTCTCTATGGGTACAGAGGTGCCAAAGATTGAAGAACCTAAAACTGAGGAACCCAAAACAGAAGAACCTAAATTTGAAATTCCAAAGGATGCTGAAATTCTCCCTGAAGTTCCTGAAGAACCAAAGGTAGAAATCAAGGAAGAAACTCCGGATATGTATGAGCCTTTTGAGATTGTAGTTCAGCCTGAAAAGATTGACTCGGCTGATGAAGGCGATACACTTACATACACAGTCAAGGCATCAGGCGGTAAAACTCCATATACATATTCTTGGGGTACAAGAGATAGATATAACGGATTTACTGAATTTACCGAATCTGATTATGTAAAGGGTGCTAAAACAAATACGCTTTCCATTGTTTTTGATATTGACAATGCTACAGCAAGTCAGTTCTACTGCAAGATTACAGATGCTCTCGGTCAGGAAGTGAAATCAGAATCTTTGACAATCCCCGAAAAGGTATTCATCTTCAAGCCTGAAAGCTTTACTAAGGAAGGTAATGGATATACTTTTGCCGGCAGAG
>JAZQVQ010000014.1:0-6712 GCA_045631825.1 Eubacteriales bacterium
CAAGGGGCAATCCGGGTGAACACAAACCTCATTTTCAAGGCAGTATTTACAAGCGTTAGCATCAGCCATTGTCTGACCTCATTTCCTGTAACTTCTGTTCGGCTTCTTCTTTGGTTGCAAAGCAGTACTCCTCAGAAAAAACAGCTAAATCTGTATCAAGATTTTCTTGTGTTTCATTTATGTGGTATTCGATTGTTTCATCAATGTCATAATCGTTAATCCACGAAGTAGCGATTATACAGCCTTTCGATTTTGCAAGAAACATATAGCAAGTTATGTCAACCGCTTCACCACCTTCAGTTTCAACAACCCAAATTTCATCACCGACTTTACAAGGCGGTACGTTTACATCGTTTTCAATAAGGTGTTCTGCAATCTGTAAAACTGTTTCGGGCTGCACATCACACTCCCATTCGTGCAAAGTATCTTTTAGCAACTCCACAAACTTATTTCTCGTTTCATTCGTCATTATCAGCACCTCCTTTCGGTGGTTTGGGCAATGGCATCCAATGGGTAACACACTTATTCCACCGTACCCACTTACCGTTCTTCAATCTGTCTGTATCAAAAAAAGTATAAGGATTAGCATTTCTATCAAGATATACTAAAACCCTTGTATCTTCTTCGGGTAAACCTTCGTTAACACTTATCCATTTAGCCTCAACAACATCCTCAGCGGGTTCGGTTGCAATATAATTCTTGACCCTAACAAGCAAGTCGTTGGCAAAATCTCTTACACCATCTTCATCATTATCATGAAGGAAGTCTAATTTATGCTCAAAAATTAAATTGGTAATAACCTCATCAAAATCACTTTCGGGAGAAGAAATTCCATCAAGTAAATTTTCGCGCTTTATGTATTCATATTCATTCATTTTTCAATCCTCCTTTTACCGTAACTGCAGTAATCATCGGGTTTAATTTGTGCAAATCTGTTGTCTACATTTTGACAACGACCGTTTACACTATATTTACAATTCTTACACCTAACCACAGGCTCAACATCGTTTGCGATAAGGTGATCGGCAAGTTCTTCAAATGTATCTGTATCAGCAGTACACCCGCTGTTAACGAGCAAGTCTACAAGTATATCTTTCTTTTTATTTGCCATTGCTCTCACCTCTTTTCTTGATATATCCCCCAAAGAACCGCATCATTCTTGCTTTTCTGTATGTAAGTGGGACTCTCCCCCAAATACACAAAGTACAGCGTTGTTGTGTAAAGTTGCACATTGGCGGTTCCTTGGGGTTATCGGGATTTAATCTGACAAACTCACAATTATGCGTCAACCAACTGATATTCCAGTTTCCTTTTGTGGATTGACCGTAGAAAAATCTCTTAGGCTCAAATGGTTCCATTTACAACAACCTCTTTCCACGTTTTCCAACAGATACAACAGTTCGCTCCGTCCCAATTTAACGCCATTGTCGGATATTCGGGGGCTAATAACTTTATCTGCATGTTACTGATGGGTCTGTCGCTCGGTTCTAATTCACCGACTATGCTCATTCCCTTTCTGATACAACTGTCAAAATCGCCCTTAAATCCCTCTGCAAGGCTTTTCTTGTTACCGCAATATAGAACGTATACACCATTTTTTTCAACGATTATACAATCGTTTTTTTGACCGCAAGCCACATATACAATCCCATAATCTTTATCGTTTACTGTTTCAAATCCTTTTGGCAGATGATACGGCGTGTACGCGCTCTCTTCTTGAAACATAACTGTTTCTGTGCTTTTTTCTTCATTGCTTCTGAAAAGGTCACGCTCCACCAACCGTTTACCTCGTTCTTTTTTAACCGCTCCATTAAGTTCTACATCTGTTTCAACTCCGTTTGGATAAAGGTCTACGTTACCGCCAAAATCTATAACAGTACACGATGTTTTACCCGGAGCGGTCCTCAATACCCTGCCTACTTTTTGAACCCATTGTGAATGAGTTCCGTTTGTGTCAAAGTCAACAAGGTTTCGGAGAGGCGGATAATCGTACCCCTCTGTGCATATATCAACATTTATAAGTTCCTCGCTGTCTCCCTTTTCGAATTTCTCAATTTCCGCCTTTCTTGTCATTTCATCAAGTCCTAAACCAA
Source organism: Eubacteriales bacterium (assembly GCA_045631825.1). Taxonomy (GTDB): domain Bacteria; phylum Bacillota; class Clostridia; order Oscillospirales; family CAG-382; genus UMGS1387. The sequence continues at coordinate 2,094 of JAZQVQ010000014.1, forward strand.
GATAAGCGGGATTTCTGCCAAGTTCTTTTAATCGGTCATATATACGCTGACAAAATTCGTGTGAGGGGGCGAATATGATACTTTTGCCCGGCTCTTTATGTGCGAGAAAATCATCACACATTTTACATATCAGCTCCCGACCTGCTATATCATTCTTGCAGTTTTTCGCAAGATGCCCTTTTTCAAGTTCGTCTTTGATATGAAATACAGGCGATAAATCTACAAATCTCGGTCTTACGAGATAATGGCTGTCTATTAAAAACTTACTCGTAATTTGATAGTAGTTATCAAATAAATGTATAAGCGGCAGCTTGTCACCTCTGTTGGGGGTTGCTGTAACACCCAATAATGCACTTTCGGGGTTTCCTTTAGCGTTCCAATTTATAATATCTTCGTAGGTTGATGCTTTGGCGTGGTGCGCTTCGTCAATAACAATCAAGTCAAAATAACTGTTGGCCTTTTCAAATTCGGGTAACAGATTTACAACGGTCTGAACCATTCCAAAATGAATATTTCCGTGTAAACTTTTTCTTGATGCTGTTATTTCCGATGTTGCGATATGCGGACAAACGAGAGAGAATTTACTGTGGTTTTGAGTGTGGATTTCTGTACGGTGTACTAACACCAATACGTGGGGGCTTCTTTTGTGTGTTGCTCTGAATCCGTTAAAATATCTGCCGATTATAGCAGCCATCATTATTGTCTTACCCGCTCCCGTTCCCGCTACTATAAGGGAATTACCTCTCTCGGCAATCATTTCTATAGCGTGTTGAGCGGCTTTGTCTTGATATGGGTAGAGTTTCATTTTTTCACCTCCGGGGTTTTCATCAAAAACCGCCCATTTTTTGAGAAGAATGCTGTTGTTTCGTCTGCCGAGCGGAAACGGCATACATTATATTCTTTTGCAATTTCTATAATCTTCTGCAACTCGGCTTTTCGGATCTCAACTGCTTCATCCTCTTTTTGCTTTGCCTCGTCATAGGCGGTCAAATCATATTCAAGTATCATCGTGTCATTATACAATGCATTTAGTCTTATGCTTTCTATAATGTTCTGTTGACTGTCATACTCAATAAACGGCGTAGGCTCCTGCTTATTGTCAACCGCCTCAAAAAACCGCTTGATGCATTCCTCAATCAGCCTTGATAAATGCTCATTGTTTTGAAAATAATAATGGCTAACTTTCATATTGTTTTCAAGGTAATCAAATTTCTTTGCCCTCGACATTTGGCATATCTTACCTCGATTAAATTCGGTGTCATCATCTAACACCATCAACTGCAGGATATAAAAATCGGCTTTTGTCTTTGTAATTTGATATTGTGCTTGAATTATATATTTAAAGGGCAGTCCTTTCTTTACAACCTGCGGACGTAGAGATTTTTGCTCACAGATAAACCTTTGCCCGATTTTCGGAGTTCCGCTCCCGTAATGAAACGGCACTATGTCTATTTCTTCCGCTTTTCCTGTCACGTCAAGGCTTGCGATAAGTCTGTCATTCATATAAACCTCGCCCGGTTTTAACTTATTCACCCTGCCTTTTTGCAACAGATGTACACCATACGGCTCTACAGCGTGTCCGTATTCGGCATCCTCAGGTCCCAAAACCTCTTTTTTATAAAAGCCATCATTTAATACCTTGTGATACAACGCCCACGCTGTAGTATACGGACTTTCTTTTTTGAAATTCTCTGCGTTAATACCACAGTTTTGTAATTCGGTGTCAGTAGCAAAATATCTGACTATATCGAATATTTCGCTACTGCCTATGCGTGTTTCTCTTGCCTTTTCCCAATCAAGAGTACCTTGTTTAAGCTTTACCTTTTTCACTGAAATATCCTCCTATTTCCGCCCATTTTTTCTTCGACCTCTGCAACACCATAATGCTTGCATATTCCTTGTTAATGACCTCTTGAGCGGTTTCGCCGTTCTCAAACATCTGCTTGATTTCTTTAAACTTATCTTCCGCAAGTTTGGGATTAGCTTTGTACAGGTCAAGAACCTCTTTGCATTCCTCTATCTGCTCTTTGGTAAGGTTGTTCAAGTCAACATTTACTGTCTCAATCGGTATTTCAATTACAGTCGGTGGCTCTTGTGTAACCGGCGGCTCGATATACTCGTCCTGCTCAAAGGCGTATATTGACTCTGTAAGCTCGGGCAATACCTCTTTGACTCTTTTTAAAGCTCTGCGGATAATCGTCTTATTCACCATTTCGCCTGTCCACTTAATCCAAAAAGCATTTTCATCATTTAATTCATCTGAAATGACTTTTCGTTTCTTCGGTCCCCATTGTGTCGGATACTCTTCCCATTTGGATTTATATAATCCCTGCTCACTTGCAGATGCTACTGTCAACATATCATCATTCGGCATTTCGCACACTGTCATTGCAACACGCTTATTCTGCTTTATATCGTGTATGTCAAGTCGGCAGATGAATTTTGCAAAGTAACCATCAACTAACCTCTGAGCTGTAACCGCTCTGTCAGCATTCTTTCTTTGGTCCTCTAATGTATAGACTATATCGCCGTTATAGAAATTCTCTTTAAAATATGTGGTGTTTTTATCTGCCTGCGGAACTGCTATGATGGTGTCTGTTATTCGATACCCTTTTCTTGCAGATGCTCTCAAAAATGCCTCAACTCTTGCAGAAGGAACAATCATTTTTCCTCTTTTGATAAAATCAATCTTGTCATAATCCTCTGCAATAATTCCGCCCTGCATCAAAGTCTGCAATCCCGACAACAACGTATTTGCAGCCGCAAATTCTTCTTGCTGTGTTTTAAGTGTTAAGTCTTTCAATGCTGTCATAAGTTTTACAGCAAACGGAAAACAAGTCGATTTTAAGCCTATTTCCCTCTTTACTACTGCAAGGCACTCTTCTGTACCTTGCGTTAACTGTTTGTAAACCGATAATTCATTACTCATTTTTATTCACCTTTCAAATTTATTTTACCCATTGGGGTGGTTTACTTTTTATAAAGTTCATTCCCGGCTTCCGCTCCGCTGTCGAAACGAGCTTGTTTTTGCTCGTCTGTTTCGCTCTGAGGTGCAGATGCTTTTTCAACAAGGTCTTTAATTGAATAGTAGACCGCTTTGAAAAAAGCCTTTATGTATTTTGCTATTTTTTGCTCAAATCGAATTAAACTTTTTTCACGATAAACACCGTAGGATAAAACTAAAATTATTAAAATTTCGATAATTGCTTTTATAACAATTTCAGCACTTAAAAGCATTTTAATTACCTCCCTTATTCAAACCACACACAATATTTCGTAGGATATCCGCCGAATGTATCTTTTCGCCCTGCTTCGTCAACTATGCGGGTGTAAGTGCCTTTTCGTCTTTCGGGGAATGCTTCAAAAAGAGCGTGTTTTAATTGATTGTACTTTTGAGGCTTAACGGTGTACCCTTTGTTGTTTAAGATACATACCCTTGCTGTACCTATCTGTTTTCGTTCAAGAAGCTCTCCCTTGCCGTTTCTTTTTTCACCGAAGAACTTAACTATTGTTGATTTCTTTTCCATTTCAATTACGCTCCTGCTTTTTATTATAATTCGCTCTCGTAGGTGTGACCGTAAAGCATACGGCACTCGTCACAGAGAACATTTTCATCGGGACTGTGTGAAATATTACCACAACTACAGTAATGTGATTTACGCCCGTCAATAACTTCGAGTATCTCTATTTCGGTTATTTTGGAAATTTCGGAGAGCAACTGTTCCTTTGTTCTTCGAACTTTTTTTCTATAGGTTACCTTTGCAACGGTGATTGCTTCTCCGCCTCTTATCTTTCCTTTAATAAAAAATAAATCAGAATAAAATGTCTCTGCCATTTTTAAAACTCCCTTCCTAATTGGGCGGTTTATTTACCGCCCTCGGTTTCTTCGTAATTTTGTCCGCAGCAACAACAGCAAGGAGCATCGTTGCGGTCGGTATCGTAATATACGCAGGATTCACAGTTCATTTTTCAAAACCTCTCTTTTTCTGTGTTTTTTCTGTTTTGTTATGGTTATATAATACTCTTTTTACACAGAAAAAGAAATAGGCATTTTACACAAAGTTTCTGTATTTTTTCTGTTTATTTTACCGAAAAGGCGGGTATAATAGTAATGAAAGGAGAGGAAGACAAAATGAGACACAACATTACAGATAAGGAACTTGAAAAATTGGTGAAGGTAGCGGAGAAACATATTCCTGCATTAGAGGGTAGAGGAGATTTAGAGGCAAGAGATTCAGACGGGGCGGACTTCTTCGAAACAGCGGTATGGTGCTTAAAGGATGCACTTATCGAGGCTTACAAGCTCGGTAAGAAGGCAGGAAGTAAATAACAAGCAAGGGCGGTTTTTGATACCGCCCTTTATTTTTGCGATAATGAACACAGGCACATTCTGAGGGGGATTTATCGTGAAAAAGGTAATTATATATATAAGGGTTTCCACTACGGAACAAATCGAAGGCTATTCAATCGGAGAGCAAAAGGCACGGCTTCTTGCCTACTGTAAATCTATGAATTTTATTGTTGTTGATATAATAATCGATGCGGGTTATTCCGGCTCGAATTTAAAGAGGCCCGGTATTCAAAGAATTATTGAGATTTGCGACAACAAAGATATAGAT
>JAZQVQ010000015.1:0-9791 GCA_045631825.1 Eubacteriales bacterium
TCATCATCAGGTATAAAATCGCCAAGGTGGCTGTCTTCTTCTTCACCAATCGGTGTTTCAAGGCTGACAGGCTCCTGAGCAAGCTTCATGATGTCACGTATCTTATCAACACTCATATTCATTCTTTCTGCAATTTCTTCGGTTGATGCCTCGTGACCCAATTCCTGCAAAAGCTGACGTGACACTCTAAGAACCTTATTTATAATTTCTACCATATGAACAGGTATTCTTATAGTTCTTGCCTGGTCTGCAATGGCTCTGGTTATTGCCTGTCTTATCCACCAGGTTGCATATGTTGAGAATTTATAGCCTTTTGTATAGTCAAACTTTTCAACGGCCTTAATCAGACCAAGATTACCCTCCTGGATTAAATCAAGGAAAAACATTCCTCTGCCAACGTAACGCTTTGCAATACTTACGACAAGACGAAGGTTACTTTCGACAAGGATTTTCTTTGCTTCCTCGTCACCGTTTGCCATTTTTTCAGCAAGCGATAACTCCTGATCGGTAGTCAAAAGGTCAACCTTACCTATCTCTTTAAGGTACATTTTAACCGGGTCATCAATTATGAGACCTTCCTGTGACAAAAGTGCATCAGTGTCATCAGATCTGTCATAATCATCAGTTCCTATAGAATCAAGATTTGAATTTAAATCATCAAAAACATTGTCATCAGAATATCCGGTAACTTCAATGCCATAATTCTCGATTGTCTCCATGAGCTTTTCCATATTTTCAACGTCAAGCTCTTCCTGGTCGAGAACCTCAAGTATTTCTTCGTTGGTAAGCGAACCCTTTGCCTTACCCTTTTCTATAAGCTCTTGAAATTCAGTTTTAGGTTTTAATTCAGCAGTCTCTTCATTTTGAGGCTGTACCTCCTCTGCTTTTGCCTTTTTTCTTGATTTTGCAGCCTTTGGCTTAACCTGAACTTCTTTATCGTTTTCCTGTTCAAGTTCAATTTCTACGTCGTTGTTTTTATTGTTTGCCATAACTTTGACATCCTTTCCTCCGTGAAAAACACGCAATATATATTTACAAATTATAAACCCTTGTCTTGCCTTGCCTTGCTAATAGCAGACAGCAAATCTTCATCAGTGCTGATTTGCATTTTTTTAACCGAAAGCCTTGATTTTTCAGTTTCCAAAAGCTTAATCTGTTCATTCAATGAAGCAACTCCATTCGATGAAAGTTCCATACGTTTTTGTCGTATAGAGTATATTCTTGACATCTCATCGGGTGAGAAGTATGAATTAAGCTGCGAAATCTCAAAAACATCCTGCTCTGTCAGTTCAATAATTCGTTCAAGCACCTTTTTGTTAAATGTCGTAACAAAATCATCAGGGGAAAACTTATCACATTGAGCAAACTGCTCGGGATAAAGAAGAAGTATACCTAAAATTCTTTCTTCAATTTCACATATTACCGGACACGAAACCGCATCTGGGTTTATCCTGTCATTAAAACGAAGCAAATTCTTTTGTCCCTCGTCGAGTATCATTTTTCGTTCAGTTCGTTTGTTGCGTTTTTTAATACCATTTATTTGTATGTTTATACTGTCAGCTGATATGCCTGTAAGCTGCGATAATCTTTCAATATAAACATCTCTTTTAACAGCTGACACGATTGTCGAAAACAGCTCGCAGCACTCGGTTACAGCCCTTATTTTTTCATCGGGATTTTTAATATTGTACTTTGAAATAATATTGCCAAGCCTGTAATCAACCTGACCTGATGAACCTGAAAGAAGCTTTGAAAACGCCATTACACCGAATTTACTTATGTATTCGTCCGGGTCCTTTGCCCCGTTTATCAATATAACTTTTGTATCAACGCCAGCCTCACCAAGAAGCTTTATTGCCTTGTCGGCAGCTTTTTTTCCGGCTTCATCGGAATCATAAGCAAGATATGCAGTTTTGGCATATCTTGCTACGACTCGTGCATGCTCACTTGTAATTGCAGTACCAAGCGTCGCAACAGCATTTGTAAAGCCCGCCTGGTGCATTGCTATAACATCCATATACCCTTCACAGAGTATGATTTCGCCATTTTTTACAAGCTCTGATTTTATATTTCCAAGCAGTAAATTTTTTGCAAAATTCAAAGCAAATAAATGTTTGCTTTTCTGGAAAACAACTGTATCAGATGAATTAAGATACTTTGGTTTTGAATCGTCGAGGACTCTTCCGCCAAATGCAACAACATTACCACTTGTATCAATTATCGGAAACATAATACGGTTTCTGAACATATCAAAAGGTTTTCCTGTTTTTTGTGAAATTCCGCATAAAAAATTTGCTTTAATTTCCGTTTGGGAAAATCCAAGTTTTTGCAGCTTTGTATATAAATCATCAAAGCTGTTTTTTGCAAATCCAAGTCCAAAATGTCTTATTGTCTGAATACTTAAATTTCTTTTAGTAAGGTATTCGAGTGCCTTAGAAGCCTCGGGACTTTTCAAATTTTCGTGGAAGATTTTAGCAGCACTTTTATTCATTTCAAAAGCACGTTCTCTTGTCAATTCTTTAGGCTTTTTACTTGTTAAAAATAAATTGTCCTGAGGTACGGTCATACCGCATCTGTCAGCAAGAAAGGAAACTGCATCCTTGTAGTCAAGGTTTTCAATTTTCATTGCAAATGTTATTACATCTCCACCAACCGAGCAACCAAAGCAATGGAAGTGATCAGTAAACACAGTAAAAGAAGGTGTTTTTTCACTATGAAACGGGCATCTTCCTACGAGATTTCTGCCTGCTCTTTTCAAATCAACATAGCGTGAAATTACGTCCTCAATCGGATTTCTAATTTTTAATTCGGTTATAAAGCCCTCCTGATACGCCAATTTTACACCTCCTTTTTAAACTATCAATTATACTACCTTAAACTGTCTATATATCTTTTAATAATAAAGTAAACCGACACGGGAAATATAAGCACACATAAACAAGTTAAAAGAGTTTTGCTTTTACCCTTTGTCAAAAGAGAAAAAAACGCACCAAGACAAAAAAACAAAATTTCAATAAAAATTACTGAACTCACATCTGATTCCTGCAGGGATTTTAACAACTTATTATTCAAAATATATCATTCCTTTAAATCAAATAATTGCCCAACATACAGGAACAAAAATACTTCTGAACGTCTGAACGGCAAATCTGTCTGTCATACCTGCTAGATAGTCGCACACGCCAAGGGCAACAGTATCATTATTTACGATATATTTTTTGTATTCAGGTGGTATTTTATCCGTATTTTCAAAGAAATATTGATACAGCTTCCTGAGCATTTCACATGCTTTTACCTCTTCGCTTTTAGCAACAGGATTAAAATAAACATTTTTAAAGAGAAAATCTCTTAACTCCATTGTTGCCCCGTATACCTCTGCGTCCATACTTATTTCATTTTTACCCACGCTAAAATTATCTTTAGTGGAACTGATAACACTATTTACCATAACATCAATACGGTTGCTATGCGTTTCGCCCAGAACATTTCTCAAGGTTTTGGGTATATCCTGATTACTCAACACCCCTGCTCTGATTGCATCATCAATATCGTGATTGATGTACGCAATTCTATCGGCAAATTTAATGATTCTTCCCTCAGGTGTTGTTGCATCAACATCTCCGGTGTGGCACAAAATACCATCCTTAACCTCCTCGGTTAAATTCAGTCCCTTACCATCACGTTCAAGTATATCAACAATACGATAGCTCTGCTTATTGTGAGAAAAGCCATAAGGAGAAAGCTCGTTTAAGACTCGCTCGCCTGCGTGTCCGAATGGTGTGTGTCCCAAATCGTGTCCAAGTGCGATAGCCTCAGTTAAATCCTCGTTTAACATCAGAGCCTTAGCAATAGTTCTGGCAATTTGAGAAACCTCAAGTGTATGCGTCAGGCGTGTTCTGTAATGGTCGCCCTCGGGCGAGAGAAAACACTGTGTTTTGTGCATAAGACGTCTGAATGATTTTGAATGAATAATCCTGTCTCTGTCTCGCATAAAGGGCGTTCTGATTTCATCAGCATCATCGGGAGAATCAAATTTACGTCCTTTTGAGTTTTTTGAGAGTGTGGCAAATTCACACAAATTATCGGTTTCCTGCTGATAATACATAGATAGTATATCCGACATAAAATACACCTCTAAAATTTATATACTCACAATTTATCAAAATCACTTTTTTTATTTTAAAAAAACTAAAAAAATCATATTAGACACGCAAAAAAGACAAATTATTCCATAATATACTCTTTATACATACCAAACAATTTTTCATCCACAAGTGCCTCAATCTCAACACCGTTTTGCGTATATTCCTCTGAAATAACAATGGCATTTTTATAAAGATTTGCTACAGCCGATTGTTTATCAAAAGGAAATGAAAATTTAACCTTCGTTTTACTTTCTGCAAGAACCTTATCTATAGTTTCAAGAAGCAGGCTTGTACCCAATCCTGTTTTTGCCGAAACACAAACAACATTCTCGTCGTTATTACATTCGCAAGACGGCACTAAATCAAACATATCACACTTATTATAAACATATATTATCTTTTTCTCTGATGCACCGATTTGTGAAAGGGTTTGCTCCGTGACAAGTCTTTTAAGCTTTGCCTCACCATCAGAACAATCCACAACAACAAGTATTACATCGGCAAAACGTACTTCATCAAGCGTCGATTTGAACGCCTCAACAAGTCTATGCGGAAGTCTGCTTATAAATCCTACAGTATCAGACAGTAATACCTCTTTGCCTGACGGAAGTTTAAGATTTCTTACAGTCGGGTCAAGAGTTGCAAACAGCTTATTCTGAACAAGCACACCGGCATCCGTCAAATAGTTAAGCAAGGTTGATTTTCCGGCATTTGTATATCCGGCTATCGCCACAAGAGGTATGCCGTTTTTAATTCGTCTGCTACGTTTAGTGGCTCTGTCATTTTCCATATCAACAAGTGCTTCCTGGAGAGCGAGAATACGCCTTTGAATATGTCTTTTATCTGTTTCAAGTTTTGTTTCACCTGGACCTCTTGTTCCAATACTACCGCTTGTACCTGCCTGTCTTGACATATCAATACCACGACCCGCAAGTCTCGGAGAAGTGTATTTCAACTGTGCGATTTCAACCTGAAGCTTTCCTTCCCCGGTAACAGCGTGCTTTGCAAATATATCCAGTATAAGCATAGTTCTGTCAATAACTCGTATCTTTTCATTTTTTATATTATTTTCATTTATTTCATTTTCCAGGTTTCTTATTTGAGACGGGGACATTTCACTGTCTGCAACAACCATAGAAATGTTATTATCTACACACAGTTGTCCTGCTTCTTGTGCTTTACCTAAACCAAGATAGGTAGCAATATCGGGATTAGGACGGTTTTGTGTGATAAAATAAAAGTCAGAATCAACACAATCACCAAGCGATGTCTCGACAAGTTGTTTCAATTCTTCAAGTGAACGATTAACTTCGTCTATGGATTGCGTGTCTGAATACGCACTGATAAGCAAAACATTAACCTTTTCCAGATTTTCCGTTTCATATAGTTTTTTAGTATTTTTTTCTTTACTTATTTCCATATAAACCTCTATTTTTAATTTTACAAGTTACTAAAACATATATTGATAATAAGAATAGGAGTGAAATTGATTATGCTTGAAACGACATTTTATCAACTGACAGAAAAAGAAGTTATCAATTGCAACGACTGTACAAGGCTTGGGTTTGTCTGCGATTGTACTATTGATTTGAACTGTGCAAGAATTATTGCAATAATTGTTGAGCCGATACAAAGAATTCCTCTGCCTTTCAAAAAAGGTCAGGGCATTATTATTCCCTGGGAATGTATAAGAAAAATCGGAGATGACATAATTTTAGTTGACAACCCATCTCCGTTGCTTTCTCCACCTTCTAAAAAAAGAGTATAAAGTAAAACATCGGCTGCATTACCCTTATGGGAAAAACAATGCAGCCGAAACTAACAAATTAAACGCTTGTAACCTTATTTACAGTGTCTGTATTATTCACATCAAGACCGTTGTCGGACAGCTTTCTTTTTTCAAAGAACTTGACTGCAACCTGGTCAAACAACGCATATGAAAGCACATCTTCGTCTTGTTTTACATACTGTGCACATTCAGCCTTTAACTTTTCAAGTTCAGGTTTAATGTTGTCAGCAGGACGGCAAGTAATCTGCTTTTCATCACCGATTACTTTCTTTTTAATTTCATCGGATATAGGCATCGGAGTTTTACCGTATTCGCCCTTAACAAGACCTTTAAACTCCTTTGTAACCATCTTATATCTTTCACCCGCAATTACATTCATAACTGCCTGTGTACCAACAATCTGCGAAGAAGGAGTTACAAGTGGCGGGAAACCTACATCTTCTCTTACTCTCGGAACTTCTTCTAAAACCTCAAGCAGCTTATCGGACTGACCTGCATTTTTAAGCTGTGAAACGAGGTTTGACAACATTCCACCGGGTACCTGATACATAAGTGCGTTTACGTCTACTTTTAGCACCTTGGGATCAAGCAATCCGCTTGCAATATACTTTTCACGAAGTGCATCAAACATCTTTGAAGCCTTATCAAGTTTTTCGAGAGAAAGTCCTGTATCGTACTGTGTGCCTGCAAGTGAAGCAACAATAGGCTCTGTTGGTGGCTGCGACGTACCCATAGCAAGAGGAGACATAGCAGTGTCGATTATATCAACACCTGCCTCAACTGCCTTTAGAATTGTCATAGACGCAAGACCTGCGGTATAGTGGGTATGAAGCTGAATCGGAACTTTTACTGTTTCCTTCAGTGCCTTTACAAGTTCAAAGGCATCATAGGGCTTCAAAAGACCAGCCATATCCTTAATACATATAGAGTCGGCACCCATTTCTTCAAGCTGCTTTGCATACTTTGTAAAATACTCGGCTGTATAGGTAGGACCTGTTGTATACGAAAGTGCTGCCTGTACATGTCCACCTTCTTTTTTAGTAGCATTGATAGCTGTCTTGAGGTTTCTGGCATCATTAAGAGCGTCAAAAATTCTGATTATATCTATACCATTTGCAATGGATTTTTGTACAAAATATTCAACAACATCATCAGCATAGTGGCGATATCCAAGGATATTCTGTCCTCTGAACAACATCTGAAGTTTAGAGCTCTTTATATGACTTCTGATTGTACGAAGTCTCTGCCAGGGGTCCTCGTCAAGAAAACGAAGACAAGCATCGAAAGTTGCTCCACCCCAAACCTCCATAGCATAGTAACCTATATCATCAAGATAATCAAGAATAGGAAGCATTTCTTCTGATGTCATACGTGTTGCAACCAATGACTGATGCGAGTCACGTAAAGCTGTTTCCATTATTTTAACTGCCATAATTAGTTAAATCCTTTCCGACACTGAAGTGTCAACAATTAACTGGGAAAATTATTTATAAAGTGCAAGGAACACTCCGGCTGCAACTGCAGAACCAATTACACCTGCAACATTTGGGCCCATTGCGTGCATAAGCAAAAAGTTTGCAGGGTTTTCTTTCTGTCCAACCTTTTGAGATACACGGGCTGCCATAGGAACTGCCGAAACGCCGGCTGGACCTATCAAAGGATTGATTTTTCCACCTGTCAAAAGACACATAACCTTTCCGAACAATACACCACCAATAGTTGCAAAGCAAAAAGCTGTAAGACCAAGAGCAATAATAAGGAGTGTTTTTGAACTTAAGAAGTTTTCAGCATCTGCTGTAACACCGACAGAAACACCAAGGAAGATTGTAACTATATTACAAAGTTCATTCTGTGCTGTTTTTGACAATCTTTCGGTAACCCCACAAACGTTAAACAGGTTTCCAAGCATAAGAAATCCAACAAGCGGTGCAGCATCCGGAAGAATCAACAAAACTATTGCGGCAACAACTATCGGAAAAATAATCTTTTCTACCTTTGAAACTTCTCTAAGTTGTGTCATAACGATTGTTCTTTCTTTTTTTGTGGTAAGAAGTTTCATAAAAGGCGGTTGAATAATCGGAACAAGAGCCATATACGAATATGCAGCAACTGCTATTGCACCAAGTAAATGCGGTGCAAGTGTTTTCGTGACAAGAATTGCTGTAGGACCATCAGCACCACCAATAATACCAATCGATGCAGCCTCTGCAGGTGTAAAAGCACCACTGCAAATAGCACCGACAAAGGCTATATAGATACCAAATTGAGCAGCAGCACCTAAGAGAAGTGACTTAGGATTTGCAATAAGCGGAGTAAAGTCTGTCATTGCACCAACACCCAAAAATATGAGTGATGGGTAAATACCAAGCTTAACACCGAGGTAAAGGAAGTCCATAAGTCCACCTTGCTCCATGATTTGCTGAATATCAATCGGTGAGTTATCAGTGTGAATAAACAATTCTGAATGATAAAGCTCAGCTCCGGGGAGATTAGCAAGAAGCATACCAAAAGCTATAGGCAAAAGAAGAAGTGGTTCAAATTTTTTTGCGATAGCAAGATATGCAAGAACTGCAACTATTACATACATTATAAGTGTTTTATAAAACTCAGGATTTTGCACAAGTCTGTAAATACCCGTTGTTTCATAAAGATTAAGCAAACTATCTATCATTATTTATACCCCCAATAAATACTATAGGGTTAAGCTAATGTAAAGAGAAGATCGCCGGAATTTACTGTAGCCCCTGTTTGAACTGCAACAGATGTAATTTTTCCATCCTTAGGAGCAACAATTTCATTCTCCATCTTCATTGCTTCAAGAATACAGAGAACGTCTCCTGATTTGACGCTTACACCGGTCTGTACATTTACCTTGAGAATGTTTCCGTTAAGCGGAGCGTTAATAGGATCACCTGAACCTGAAGCTACACTAGCTGCGGGTGCTGCAGGAGCAGGAGCCGGTGTGGGTGCTGGAGCGGCAGCTAAAACAGGTGCCGGAGTAGGAGCCTGTACCTGAACGGGTGCTGCAGGAGCAGATACTACTGCTGCTGTGCCTATTTCTTCAACTGTAACATCATAAACTGTACCATTAACGGTAACGCTGTATTGTTTTGCCATAATAATTCTCCTTATCTGCGGCTAAATAAACGCCGTCAAAGTTTTATTTTCTTTTTTTGAATGATACAACACGAAATGAACCGGGAATTTCGCCGTTTTGTGACCTGAACGCACTTATTGCTGCTATAATTGCAGCAACTATCTGCGAGTTATCAGTACTGTTTCCAGTTTGAACAGGCATAGAAATTTCCGTGTTTGCAATTTTTTCTTCTATTACTGAAACCTCTGTGTGATTTTCCTGCTTTACTTGTTTATCGTTACCGATCGCACTAAAAACAAGTCTGAACAAAACAAGAATTCCCCAGATCAACGCGAGTACACCAAATACTACAACCATTCCAAATGCCGAAGTTGATATGGAATAGCTAAGAGCCTCGCCGAAATCAGAAAAATACACATCTCTCATCGGATCAGCTGCAAGTAACATATTTACTGTATTATTCATTTATTAAGCCTCGCTTTCAGAATCAAAGATTTACGAAGTCATTTTTCATTGATAACATTTCAAGAGCAGAGGCGATTTTCATTCGCATATCCTGAGCAGGAATTATATCATCAACCTGTCCAGCATAAGCAGCCATAAGAGGAGTTGACATCGTATTTGCCCACTCTTCTTCTAGAGCCTTTCTCTTTTCAATAGGTGCCTTTGAACCAAGCAATTTTTCTGTCCACATCATAGCAACAGAAGCTTCAGGATTCAACACACCAATTTTAGCACTTTCAAGTGCTATAACAACGTC
>JAZQVQ010000016.1:0-3444 GCA_045631825.1 Eubacteriales bacterium
AGGCGATAGTATTGTTGCTGCACCGGCTCTTACACTTAACGATGAAGAATTCAATATGCTTAAAACTGCAGCACTTGACATTGTTGCGGCACTTGAAGTTGAAGGTGGATGTAACTGTCAGTTTGCTCTCAAACCCAATTCTCTTGAATATGCGGTTATTGAGGTTAACCCGAGAGTTTCACGTTCCTCTGCACTCGCCTCAAAGGCTACAGGTTATCCCATTGCAAAAGTTGCAACAAAAATTGCTATTGGATATACCCTGCCCGAAATTACAAGAAACAATCCGGACAATCCCAAAGGCTACTTTGAGCCGAATGTTAATTATATTGTTGTAAAATTCCCTAAATGGCCATTTGATAAATTTGTATATGCCAAGAGAAAGCTTGGTACACAGATGAAAGCCACCGGCGAGGTAATGTCAATCGGCCTTACATTTGAAGAGGCATTGATGAAAGCCGTCAGAGGTGCTGAAATAAAGCACGATAGCTTAAACCAGGCATCTTTAGCCGAGCTTTCAAACGAAGAGCTGTTTGATACTTTAAAGGAATGTACAGATGAGCGTCTGTTTATCATTTATGAATTATTTAAGAGAGGTATAGATAAACAGGTAATCTATGATATAACAAAAATAGATTATTTTTTCCTCGACAAACTTCTCAACATTCTGAATATGGAAAAAACACTTGCGAGCTCTGAAATTGACGAAAAACTGTATTTAGAAGCAAAGAAAATGGGCTTCCCCGATAAGCATATCGAGAATATTTCAGGCAAAAAGTTGAATTTCAAGAAATATGCATCATTTAAAATAGTTGATACCTGTGCAGCAGAATTTTGCGTTGATACACCTTATTTCTACTCTACATTCGAAGAAAGAAATGAGGCAGCAGAATTCCTTGATGCAAAGAAAGACCGCAAAAAGACTGTCATTGTTTTTGGTTCCGGTCCTATCAGAATCGGTCAGGGTATCGAATTTGACTATGCGTCCGTTCACTGTGTACGCTCGCTTAAAAAGCTAGGTTACGAGGTTGTAATCGTAAATAATAACCCTGAAACTGTTTCAACAGACTTTGACACGGCAGACAGACTTTACTTTGAGCCGCTTACAGACGAAGATGTTATGAGCATAATACAGACAGAAAAGCCTTATGCAGCCGTTGTTGCATTTGGCGGACAAACTGCTATAAAGCTTACATCGTTCCTCGATAAAAACGGCATAAGAATACTCGGTACAAGCTGTGCAAGTATTGATGCTGCCGAAGACAGAAAGCTCTTTGATGCTCTGCTTGAAGAGTTGAACATCAAGCGTCCTGTCGGTACAACTGTATTTACTGAAGAAGAAGCACTAAAAGTTGCTGCTGATATTGGATATCCGGTGCTTATGCGTCCGTCGTATGTTCTTGGTGGTCAGAATATGATAATTGCTCAGAATGCTGATGACATAAAAGAATATATGAAGATTATTCTTACTCACACAGATAAAAACCCGATTCTGATTGATAAATATTTAATGGGACTTGAGATAGAAGTCGATGCAATTTGCGACGGAAAAGATATTTTGATTCCGGGAATTATGGAGCACGTCGAAAGAACAGGTATACATTCCGGTGACTCTATAGCTATATACCCTGCAAAGCGTGTTTCTGATAAGATGAAGAAGGAGGTTCTTGATTGCACAAGAAAGCTTGCTCTTGCACTCAATACCCGTGGTCTTGTAAATATTCAGTACCTCATTCACGATGAGCAGCTTTATGTAATCGAAGTAAATCCACGTTCTTCTCGTACCATCCCATATATCAGTAAAGTAACGGGAATTCCGATGATTGATGTTGCAACAAGAACAATGGCAGGTCGCGAGGAAACACCTGAGCTTACTGAAGATTTAAAGGATATGGAATTCGGAACAGGCATATATCCCGATTCTCCGTATGTTGCAGTAAAGGTGCCGGTATTCTCTTTTGAAAAGCTTGGCGGAGTTGACAGCATGCTCGGTCCTGAAATGAAATCAACAGGTGAAGTTCTTGGTATCGCAAGTACACTAAGGGAAGCCATTTGTAAAGGTCTCATCGCTGCAGGTTATAAGATGGAAAAAAATGGTGGTGTACTCATTACCGTTAGAGACACAGATAAAGAAGAAATTGTTTCTGTTGCTGACAAATTCTTAAAGCTTGGATTTAAGATTTACTCATCTGTCAGAACAGGCAATGTGTTAAAGCACGCTGAAATCCCCTGTGAAATCATTGACGGAATCGAGGCAAAGCTCGACTTAATGGACAGTGGCAAGATTGATTATGTTATCTCAACTTCTGCTCATGGAAGAATACCTACAAGAAACAGTGTTAAGCTGAGAAGAAAAGCAATAGAAAGAAGCATCCCCTGCCTTACCGCAGTTGATACAGCAAACGCTGTTGTAGACAGCATCATAACTCGTTTTACTCCAAATTCAACAGAGCTTGTGAATATAAACGATATGAGAGCAGAAAAATGTAAATTAAAGTTTACAAAAATGCAGAGTTGTGGAAACGACTATATTTACTTTAATTGCTTTGATCAGAAAGTAAACAATCCGGAAGGTCTGGCAGTAAGCCTTTCCGACAGACATTACGGCATAGGCGGAGACGGCGTTGTTCTCATTTGTCCGTCCGACAAGGCTGATGCGAAAATGAAAATGTATAACATTGACGGCAGTGAAGGAAAAATGGGTGGAAACGCTATAAGATGCGTTGCAAAGTACCTATATGACAACGATATCGTCAAAAAGGAAAAAATGAGCATTGAGACAAGTTCTGGTATAAAGGAACTTACTGTCAATATCCAGAACGGTGTTGTGGAAAGTGCTTGTGTTGATATGGGTACTGCACTTCTTAAACCTCAGGATGTGCCTGTTAACCTTGATGGCGAAAACATTGTCAATCGCAGTGTAGATATTGCCGGAAGCAAGTACAATATAACCTGTGTTTCGGTTGGCAACCCTCACTGTGTTGTTTTCTTCGACGAAAACACAAATGTTTCTGAGCTCGATATTGAAGAAATCGGTCCACGTTTTGAAAACAGTCCCCTCTTCCCTGAACGAGTTAATACCGAGTTTGTCAAGGTCATAAACAACCATACACTTAAAATGCGTGTATGGGAGCGTGGAAACGGAGAGACGCTCGCCTGCGGAACCGGTGCTTGTGCCGCGGCGGTTGCTGCTTGTTTGTGCGGGTACTGCAATAAAGACTCTGATATTACAGTAAAGGTCAATGGCGGAGATTTGGTCATTAGGTACACCGGTGATAAAGTCTATATGACCGGAAACGCTGCAATAAGCTATATCGGCGAAATAACAATCTAAAGTGTAAGCCGTATTACCTGTCTGTAATACGGCTTTTATTTGGTGTCTTTAGACGTGGAAATAAACCCCCGGTTCTACCGGGGGCAAAAACGAGCGGAGCTACAATAAAACGG
>JAZQVQ010000017.1:0-6568 GCA_045631825.1 Eubacteriales bacterium
TTTGGTTATATTGGTGTAAGCTTTGAAGGACAAGAATTCAATCCCGACCAGAATATAACTACGCAAGAATTTGCTGACATAATGAGAAAATGTAATATTTATACGCCTTTTGAAAATCCCGAAGGCAAGGAAGTTACCCGCACACAAGCTGTTAAATATATAATTGAACATTATGGTTACAAAAAGATAGCAGAGCTCGAAAACGTATTTATTACTGACTTTGCTGACAACTATGAGCTTGATGCAAAAGATGTGGGCTTTATTGCTATCGCCAAGGGATTTGGTATAGTAGAGGGCGATACTACTGGCTTCAGACCTTATGAAAACCTGTCAAGAGCAGAAGCTTTAAAGCTTTGTCTCAACATTATAAATTCGGGCATTTCCAAGTTCTGATTTTACAATCTAACATTTTCACCTGTGCAAGAAATCATCTTTTAGCTTTGCACAGGTGTTTTTATTTTTATATAAAATTTCATTTAACTGTCACATTTATCACATTTATATTTCAAAAATTATATGTATAATAAACTCGTAATACAAACAGTCTTCGCTAGATTTATACTTATCAACAGTACATTTAGAAAGGAAAGTGTGTATATGTACAACGAAAAAGACAATATAAATGAATATGAAAATTCAAACGGCAATCCGATTGAAAATGATGATAATACTCAAAGCAGTGATGTGCTTTCAGAAGTTAAGAACGACACTCTAAAAGAAGAAATTATACACGAACAATCGAATTTTGCCGAGGTATCAGGTGAGATCGAAAATGAATTTTCGGAAAGTGACAATACGAATACGGCAGATTTGTCCACCGTTTCGGATGCTTCTCAAAATCATAACGATACTCTTGCTCAGTCAAACACAACAAGTGGGTATGAATGGAGTTCTGCTCCACCCCAGAATTCAGGTAAAAAGCCAAAGAAGAAACATTCCGGTCTGAGCATTTTCACTGCGATTATGTTATCGGTCTTTGCAATATCTTTTACTGCAACTGCGTCAATCCTTGCTTATCAGCTGTTCACTTCCTCCGACAAAGCAAATTTTGACAAATCAGGTGCATCAGGCAAGCAGAATTTCTTCTACGATTACAAAAATGTCACTACAGATCCCAATGATTTTGCGGCTCTTGAAAGTGGCAATATGGGCTCCGCTTTGACAATACCCCAGATTGCACAGAAATGTTCTCCCGGAGCTGTCGGAATAGTTACCGAGGTTGAAACAAGTTACAATTTTGGTTTCTTCTCTCAGTCGGGTACTGCAACCTCAATGGGCTCAGGATTTGTTCTGAAATCCGACGGATATATTATCACCAACCACCACGTAATCGAAAATGCAAAAAAAATCACTGTAATTCTCAGTGACAAGTCTGAGTATGAAGCAAAGCTCATAGGCTCTGATTCCATTTCCGATATTGCAGTTATAAAAATTGACGTTCCTGATAATGTTACTTTAACTCCTATCGAAATAGGCAACTCCGACGAGCTTGTTGTCGGCGAAACAGTTGTTGCAATAGGTTGTCCTGCTGGAATTGAATTTATGGGAACTGTTACAGATGGTATTGTTTCAGCCATAAACCGCGATGTTGAAATCACCGATTCATATGGAAGAATGCAGAAAACAATGACTCTCATCCAGACAAACGCTACCATCAACAAGGGTAATTCAGGCGGTCCGTTAATCAATTCAAGAGGTCAGGTTGTAGGTATAAACACACTAAAACTTCAAAGCGAATATGAGGGCATTGGTTTTTCAATCCCGATAAACGGTGCTATGCCTATTATCAACCAGCTTATTGAACACGGAAAGGTTATTGAAAGAACTGAAGAAGATTTTGCTTATGGTTCAGGAATGATTGGTATTTCTGGCTCCCCTATTTCACAGGATGAAGCTGATTACTACGGAATTCCCCTTGGTGTTCTTATTGTGCAGATTGACAAGAACTCCTCTGCTGCAAAGGCAGGTCTCAGACGTGGCGACATCATAACGGCCTACAACGGAACTGCTGTCATGTCTGTTGACGATATCAACGCTCTCAAAGCTAAAAACAGAGCCGGAGAGGTTGTCACCGTAACGATATACCGAGATTCAAGTACAAATCTCAATACAGGCGAAACGCTTGATATATCCTTTAAGCTTGACGAACAAAAATAAACAGTACAAAAAATGGGAACTTTCAAAAAGTTCCCATTTTTTATTTTAAATTAATTAATCTGTTATGAGCCATACACCATCAACTTTAACGAGATTTTCTGTAACTGATTTTTCAACAATTGCTGACTTGCCTAAGGTTTCCACTGCTTTATTATACATAAAATGTGCAAAATCCTTATAGAACTTTTCTTTTTCCCTATCGTACTCATCTTTACTCATCCGAGAAATTTCAGCTTTGTATTCATCATAGGTTTTTCCTATACTTTCGAGATATTCTGCCAAAGAAACTTCGTTATCAATTCTGTTAATCGCTTCAAAATCAACTATTCTCACTTTTACATCTGCTTTTGCCTTAACATCATTTACGAGTATGAAATCAACCTCAAATTCTGCAGTATCAACCAAAAGCGAAACAAGCTGTTCAACCTCAAAATCATTGATATACTCTATATATTCAAAAGTATCTGAAAACTGTTGTTTCATAATTTCTTTAACATCATACTCCATCATACTTTCAAACTTTAAGCTATTTTTGTGCAAAAAATCTGTCGGTACAAAAACTTCATTTTTGTTGTAAAGCGAAGCATAATATGACAATACCACCTGCTTTACATCTTCTTTTTCTTTATCGACAATCTCACTATCGACATTTTCGTCTTTGACAGATTCAACTTTGTAAATACTTTCATTACTATTATCCGAATCCTTTGAACACGAACACAGCACAGTAAAACACAAAATTAAACAAGCAACAAGCAATAATCCTGATTTTTTCATTTTTATCTCCTTTCATACTAAATAATATAAATTCTTAATTTTATTATACATCATAAATCAGCACACGGGTTTTGATGTAAGTTTTTCAGCATATACTTCTATAAAGGACTCACATTCTTCCAAAGGAAGTGCTTTGGAATAGGACCACCCCTGAACAAAATCGCAGGCAGACGATTCCACAAGTTTATTTTGTTCTTCCGTTTCCACACCTTCGCATATAACCTTGATATCAAGGCTGTGAGCAAGAGCAATTATTCCGGAAAACAAGTCTTTTCCCTTTTTGTTTTGAGTCTTAAGCAGAATATCACGGTCAATTTTAACGACATCAATGGGATAGTCACACAAATTAGCAAGTGATGTATATCCGCTTCCCAAATCGTCAAGATAAACCCTGAAACCAAGCTCTTTACACAATCTTACGTTCTGTTTGAATTCGCTATTTTCAAAACCCTTGAGGATACTTTCGGTGATTTTCTTTTCTTCCTGAATCATATTCATAGAATGAGTATCACAGAACACTATCTGCTTTTCTGTACCAAAAATTCTGTTACAATTTTTTCTTAAGTTAAAGAGCAATATTTCGCAGTTTCTGTCAGAACCTGCAAGATGATATACTGCAGAATGAAATACAAGCTTATTATTTTTTCTTTCATATTCTCAAAGTCGTTTAACTTATTCATAAACTCTGTAAGCCTTTTCCGTGCATCATCTTCGTTTGTTGCTTGAAAAGCAAACGCAAATCCGTTTTCAGTAATTCGTGCTGAAATTTCTATGTCTGCACGTGAAGCATCTCATACGCTTCATCCTCGGCATTGTTGTAAAAATAACTGACCATAGTCAAAAAGACAACACATAATAAAACTACACTGACAAAAATATATTATTTCTTCTGTGTTTTTTCTTTCCGTACTTTACTGCCATATCTATTCCTTCTTTGTTTATATAATAAATACAACCAATATTATAATAACACATTTGTCCGTGTTTTACAATACATATACCATTTTTCATAAAAATACTTTAAAAAGTTTCCTGCCCTGTCCGGGACCATTGTATCACAGTTATATTGAAAAGCCAAACAATTATACTGTTTTACATCGGGTTTAAGTGTAAGCACAAATATTATTAATTGTTTATTAATTTGTTTTTAATTTATAGGTGTTAAAATAACAGAGTCAGGAGGGATAAGTTTGAAAGCCAAATACGACATAACCGGTATCAATTGTGCTGCCTGCAGTGCTTCTGTTGAAAGGGCTATGATTTTGCTCGGTGCAAGCGGTGTCAGTGTAAATTTATTGTCCGGCGTTATGCAAATAGAATATGACGACAGTAAAATATCCGAAGACGATATTATAAAGGCAGTCAAAAAAATAGGTTTTGGAATTGAAAAAGCCAAAACTACAAAGCAAAAAAGAATTGAAAAGCAAAACTTAAATATAAAAAATCAAAAAAGGCTTCTTACTTGCTTTATTGTTTCCGTTTTATTCTTAATTCCTCTTATGTATATTTCCATGGGAAGTATGTACACAGCAAGCTTAGCGAAAGAATTTTTATCAGATTTTCCTCTTGCGTTTGCGATAACACAGCTCTTACTGACTGTTATAATAATTTGTATTAACAATAATTACTTTATATCGGGTTTCAAGCATCTTTTTGCCAAAAATCCAAATATGGATTCGCTCATCGCAATAGGCACAGGTGCTCCTATTGTTTACGGAATTTTTGCTATAGTTAAAATAGCCACGGGAGATATTCATTTTGTACACGATTTATACTTTGAAACATCCGGTATGATTCTGACACTCGTAACTCTCGGAAAATATCTTGAGGGACGGTCAAAAACTACAACCGGCAATGCCCTTGACAAGCTTATTGATTTAACTCCAAAAAAAGCAACTATCCTGCGGGACAACAAGGAAGTTGAAATTTTAGCAGAAGAGCTTGTAAAAGGTGATGTTGTTTTAGTAAAACCCGGACAAAGCTTTGTTTGTGATGGTATTATTATATCAGGGAATGGTTATGTAGACGAGTCAATGCTTACTGGTGAAAGCATACCTGTTTTAAAACAATACGGGGATAAGGTTCACGCAGGGACAATAAATAAAAATGGTTCTATGTTCGTACAATCCCAAGAAATCGGCGAGGACACTGTTATTTCAAAAATCATATCTCTTGTCGAACAAGCGTCCGGCTCAAAAGCACCAATATCAAGACTTGCCGACAAAATCAGCCGTATTTTTGTACCGATAGTTATTGTCATTTCAGTAATATGTGCTATTATCTGGTGTTTGGCAGATTACGGTTTTGAGTTTGCGTTTTCAAGGGCGATATGTATTCTAGTAATATCCTGCCCCTGTGCTTTAGGTCTTGCAACCCCTCTTGCAATTACCGTAGGAACAGGTGTTGCCGCACAAAACGGAATACTCATCAAAAATGCAAAAATACTCGAGCTTTTAGGCAAAACCAATATTGTTCTTTTTGACAAAACCGGAACGTTGACTACGGGTCAACCCACAGTTACCAATATTCTTATCTTTGACGATACACCTTATGATAATTTTTTAAAGCTTGCCTTTTCACTTGAAAGAAATTCAGAGCACCCTCTGGCAAGTGCTATTGTGAAAAAAGCAAATGAATCAGGAATTTCCCCCTATGGTAAAATTGAAAATTTTACAGAGGTTTTAGGCAAAGGCATTTATGCAGACATTGAAAATAACAGATACTTTTCCGGAAATCTTGCATTTTTAAACGAATACAATCTGCAATTAAGAGGCAAAGAATCTGAGCATTATGACACTTTATGCAAAGAAGGCAAAACTCCCATAATTTTATTTACGCAAAACAAAATAATCGGTATTATAGCAATAGCGGATATGCCAAAAGAGGACAGTGCAAAGGCTATTAGCAAGCTAAATAATATGAAAATTAAAACTGTCATGCTCACAGGTGACAACGAAATCACTGCAAAAGCAATAGCAAGTAAAATCGGCATTAACGAGGTATGTGCAGGTGTTCTGCCTGAACAGAAAGAATCGCAAGTCAGAAAATTCAAGACGCAAGGTAATGTTGTGTCAATGGTTGGTGACGGAATCAACGATTCCCCCGCCCTTGCGAGCTCGGATATAGGATTTTCTGTTTCAAACGGAACTGATATTGCTCTTGAAAGCTCAGATATTGTTTTACTTGGGAATGATGTATTATCAGTTCCAAAAGCAATCTTGCTCAGCAAAAAAACAATATCAAATATTAAACTGAGTCTATTCTGGGCATTATTCTACAACGTACTTGGAATACCTCTTGCAGCAGGTCTTTTTTATCCGTTTTTCCACATCACATTAAATCCGATGTTTGGTGCGGCTGCTATGAGTTTAAGTTCAATATGCGTTGTTTTAAACGCTTTAAGATTAAAATTATTTAATTTTAAATAAGGATATTTGGGAGGGGTAAAAATGATAAAGAAAATTGTAACTATTGAGGGTATGCACTGCGGTCACTGTGCAGCAACTGTTGAAAACACATTTAAGGAAATTGATGGTGTTACAAGTGCCAAAGTTAACCTTGACAAAAAAATCTGCACTGTTTCAACAAAAAATGATATCGATAATGAATTTATAAGTGAAAAAATCAAAGAATC
>JAZQVQ010000018.1:0-4006 GCA_045631825.1 Eubacteriales bacterium
ACTCAAAAACGGGTGGTTTGGGCCTTATTTTTTTATAACTTGATTTCTTGTAAAGTTTTGTAAAGCTTTGAAGCTGCTGTCTTATCTAATATAATGTGCATAAACCGACGGAATTTTTATATTGAATGTTTACCTATATTACTTCTCGTAACCCGCTCTCATTTCTTCAAGCTCTTCAAGAATTTTTTCGTGCTGCTCTTCATTAAGTGAGTATCCGTGAATGGGAAGTGCCTGAAGCACACAGCCTATTGCGGGGACAAATGTAATGAGAACAAGCATTGCTGATGTGATTTCAGGATATGCAGATGCAAAATCGAGAGTGTAATCAAGTCCTTTAGCAGAAGCATCAGCAATTTCCTCAGTCAGTGTATTGATTGTATCGGTGTAATTAACAGCTGAGAAAATAAGGTTTGTAATTACTGCAGTAATTGCGGCGGTAAGCTTTGCAGTGAAATTGAGACCTGAAAAGAAGACGCCATCATTTCGCTTGCCTGTTTTATGTTCCATATAGTCAACACTGTCCGCAATCATTGTTGTATTGTAAACGGTTGTGAAGCCTGTAAGGAATCCGCCAAAAAACAGCAGAATAGCCATAAGCAGAATATGCTCGTAGCCTATAAAGAAAATCAGCAGATAGGGAATTGCATTGAGATACGAAGAAACAATGTAAACCTTCTTCTTGCCGAACCTTTTTGCAAATGCAGTGCTTACGTTCATAGATATAATCATACCGATGAGGAAGGGACCGCCAAGCTTGATAAGCCATACAGTTTCGTTGCCGCCGTTACCGAGAACCCATTTGCAGAAGTAAATACCGGCTGTAAGCAGAATAGTTTTTGTGCAACCGAGAATGTTTGAAGCAAGAGCTCTGACAAATAGCTTGTTTTCCCACATAAGCTTGAGATTTTCTTTAAGTCCTGTATCCTTTTCTTTTGGTGCCTGAGCTATTCTTTCACGTATGAACGGGAAGGGAAGTCTGAAAAGTATACCGCCGAAAACAGCTATAGCCGCAACTGCAAGAAGGTATCCCTGGGGCTCAGAGAAATATGCAAGATCTGAATTTGCCTTACCTGTATTTTCAAACCAACCGAGATCTATTGCTCCTAATGCATCCTTTATAGGATAGAAGGCAACAACTATAATGCTGCCGAGGCTGGAAATAGTTCTTGCGGCAGAAATAAGCTTTGCACGCTTTTCTTCATCGGGAGTCATAAGCGAAGTAACGCCCCAGAGAGGAATATCACCGAGAGTGTAAAGAGTTTCCCATAAAAGGAAGCTTATTATAACATATGTAATTTTCACTCCGTTTGAAAGTCCTGTTATCGGCAGGAACATAAGAATTGTTGTTATTGCAATAGGCAGAGGAACAAATTTAAGATAGGGTCTGCATTTGCCCCAACGGGTGTGGGTTTTATCTACGACAGTTCCCATGATAATATCATTTATGCCGTCCCATACTCTGGAAACACCCATTATCATACTGACAGCTATGGTGGGAATTATCAGTATATCTGTGTAAAACACCTGAAGCACAGAGCCTACAACAGCATAAATGATATTCTGTCCGAACATACCGGCAAGATAAAAGTTACGTTCCTTATTTGAATACGGACCTATATCCTTCGTAGCATCAGGATAGGATTTACAAAGTAATTCTTTTATCGTATGCATCATAAAATATTACCTCCTATTGATTTCACCTTCATAATAGCATATAAAATGTGGATTTTCAACAAAATAATTTTATCCTGCAAGAATTTTTGTGAAAAATAGTGCTTTTTTATAACGGTTATGATAAAATAAAAAATGTAAAATATTTGACAGAAAGGACAAAAGCAGATAGTGATTTCTGCTTCGGAGTAAGCTTATGAATAAGACAAAGCATGTTCATACCATAGCAACTGCTCATCTTGATACTGTGTGGAATTGGGATTTTGAAACCACAGTAAGCAAATATATCCCACACACGCTCCGTTGGAATTTCGAGCTTTTCAAAAGACATCCTCAGTATGTTTTTAATTTTGAAGGTGCCTACAGATATGAGCTTATGGAGGAGTATTATCCCGAACAGTTCGAAAAGCTTAAGGAATATGTAGCAAAGGGTAATTGGAACCCTTGCGGTGCAGGATGGGAAAACGGTGATGTAAATGTTCCTTCACCTGAAGCACTCTTCAGGAACTTTCTTATAGGTAACAATTATTTTTATGAAAAATTCGGTCAGCGTAGCCGTGACGTTTTCCTGCCTGACTGCTTCGGCTTCGGTTATGCTTTGCCGTCAATAGCAAGACACTCAAATCTGTATGGTTTTACTACACAGAAATTAAGCTGGGGAAGTGCTTACGGTCAACCCTTTGATCTTGGAAAATGGTACGGTCCTGACGGAAAATATATTATTGCAAGCATAAAAATGCACAACTATGTGGCTGTGCTCGGCAACCTCAGAAAAAGCAAAGCAATTAAGGAAAAGCTTGCTGAAAACGAAAAGCACGGCCTTAATATGACAGAAATTTTCCACGGTGTCGGTGACAGAGGCGGCGGACCTATTCCTCCGTCAGTAAGAAGCATGTGCAGAAATATGAAAAAGAACGACACTTCCGATATTAAGGTTCATTCTTCTGCTTCTGATAAGGTATTCAAACAGATTATGACTGAAATGAGTGAGTCAGACCGTGACAAAATGCCAAGCTGGAACAACGAGCTTCTTTTAACAGACCACGGCACAGCCGGATTTACTGCAAGAGCTGTGAGCAAGCGTTGGAATAAGCGTGGTGAGGAGCTTGCTGATATGGCAGAAAGAGCCGCAGTAACCGCCTCCTGGCTCGGTGTGGCAGAATACCCCCAAAAGCAGCTTAACACCTCATGGAAAAGAATCATTAACCACCAGTTCCACGACGACCTGCCCGGCACCTCACTTCAGCAGGTTTATCTGCGTTCCTGGAATGATTACGGACTTTCTCTCAATCAGTTAGCTCACGAATATGAAAGCAGTATTTCTGCTGTTGCTACGATGCTTGACACCTCCTTCTGCAAGGGTATTCCTCTTATCGTAAATAATCCTATGGAAACTGAAAGAACAGGATGTGTCAATGCAACTGTTGAAGGAGCTTTTGAAAATATAGCAGTTTACGACTCAAAGGGAGCTGAAATACCCTCACAGATTATATGCCGTGACAAAAGCACTACAACAATTGCAATGGTTGTCAGTATGCCCCCCTATTCTTATTCGGTGTTTGACGCAATCAGCAGTAACAAGCCAAACACACTTGAAGCGAAAGTCAGAGTAACAGAAAACACTCTTGAAAATGAACGCTATACAGTAACGCTTAACGATAATGGTGATATCGGCTCAATTTTTGATAAAATGCTTAATAAGGAGCTGCTCGCAAAGCCCGTTACACTCGGTATTTTTGATAACTATGTGGGTGGCTGGCTCTATCCCGCATGGGAGGTTAAATACAAACAATCCATTCGAAAACCCAACAGAATCACCGAGCTTGTTGAAAGAAAAATCATTGAAAAAGGTGCTGCAAGATGTACCATTCAGGTAATTCAGAAATGCGATGACTCTGTTTTCAGAAATAATATTTCATTGTCATCGGGTTCTGACCTTGTTGAGGTACAATGCGAATTTGAATGGAACAATCAGCGTTCACTTTGTAAAAATGTGTTCAGCTTCAACTGTTCAAATAATGAGGCAACCTTTGACTTGGGTCTTGGTGCAATCAGACGAGGAAATGCCAATGAGAAAATTTATGAGGTACCTGCACAAAAATGGGTTGCTTTAACTGATAAGAGCGAGGAGTACGGAGTTTCTGTTATCAGCGACTGTAAATACGGTTGGGATAAATTTGATGATAACACACTAAGACTTACCGTAGTGCATACGCCCCTTAACAATTCCCGACCTCAGGCTATGCAGAGCATGCTCGATTTAGGTCTTAACCGCTACGGTTATGCTATCTGTGGGTATAAGGGTACAGATCTTACAAGACTTCAGGCTTCTGCC
>JAZQVQ010000019.1:0-4036 GCA_045631825.1 Eubacteriales bacterium
GAATGATGGGCAGAGCCCATCGAGCCCTATTGTTCCCACCAAAATAAAGATATCCACCTTTGTGGGTATCTTTATTTTTTGTTAAGCAAATTATCAGGGCTCGAACCTTCTCGGCGAAGCCGAACACAATCGGGTGTTCGCAAGTTCACTTGCGAATAATGGGCAGAGCCCATCGAGCCCTATTGTTCCCACCAAAAACCCTTGTTCTTCAAAACTACGAAAAAATTCAATTGGTAGGCAGTAAAATGCTTTATATATCTTAAATAATCGATAGGTGTATATAGCACAAGTAAAAAAAGTAAAACAAAAAGCAAACCCTCGCAATTTCTTTATGAAAAGCGAGGGTTTTGTATAGCTATTAGTTATATTTACTGTCTATTGATTCTGCTCGGGCTTCACGTAATCAGGGTAAGTAACCTGATTACCTGTAAAAAGCTCAACAACAGACTGATAAAGCTTCATAAAGCCCTTTTGTACTGAACCCTTAACAGCCAGTTCAAAAGCAATTCTTGTGGAATATTTATCACCGTTTTCTTTAGCTGTTTTTATGTAGCTAAAATCGAAAACATCGTAAAGACGCTCAACCCTTGTTTCGTAAGAGCTTGTGTCATTTTCATCAATCTCAACAACACGGTAGCCGTATTGTGTAGTATACGCCAAGCCTTTGTAACGAGTCATAGGTGATGTATAAATATCAATATTATCTTTTCTTACACCGAAGGCGTTTGTGTGGTCGTGACCTGTAAACATTGCCAAAACATCACCTGTTTCTACCAATGCATCAAACTGTCCGTCATTATAATAACCGGGACAAGGCTTTTCGTTGAGAGTTCCGTAATTTACCTGTTCCTCGTCGAACATATAGTATTCTTCCTCGTTATAAATATGCTTAATTGCATAAGGCTGTTTAGAATCAACCTTTTTAAGAACATCGTAAATTTCGGGAACAATTATATGTTGAAAAACAACTGAGTTTACTGTTTCTCCACCATTTTCTTTTTTAAGCTGTGCAGAGGTCTTTTTATACCACTCAATTTGCTCTGTACGTACTCTGTCATAATGCCTTGGTTCATCTTCATCATAGTCACCTGAATCAAAT
Organism: Eubacteriales bacterium; assembly: GCA_045631825.1. Classification (GTDB taxonomy): domain Bacteria; phylum Bacillota; class Clostridia; order Oscillospirales; family CAG-382; genus UMGS1387. The sequence goes on from JAZQVQ010000019.1 coordinate 1,100, forward strand.
ACCCAAAGATTAAAACCAACCTTATCACTGTCGGAAGCAAGAACAGGAACATTAAGTGTTGCACAGTTTTTAAAATTCTCGCTATTTTCGATTGGTATTACACAGGAGAAGGTTTGATAATACGCCATAATTTCTGCCCTTGTCATTGGACCAGACTCGGAATCGTGGTTACCAAAGGTGACGGCAACAGGAATATTGCGTGTTTCAAAAATATTCATTAAAGCATTAATAAGATCTTTTGTTTTTTGAGGATCCTCATTAGGATGTGTATTATCACCTGTAAGCACAACAAGGTCAGGCTTTTCCACATCACAAGCCACGGCAATCACCCAAACAGATGCATCAAAGTGCTTATCATAATTAAGATGTGTATCGGCAATATGTAATATTTTAAGCTTACCATCAGAATTAAACCTTATTGTTGTATCGGTTACCTTCTTCGTATCGGCAGGCTCATAGTTAATATTTGTATTTGCAGGTTCAATTTCAAAAAAGATTATTCCCGCAACAAAAATAACAACCAGAACGAGTAAAACGATTAAAATTATTTTTTTGGCCATTTTTATTTCTCCTTATATAGGATTTAATAACATTTTTATTCAGAAAATATCATTATTTCCATTTTGTGCAAACAGTTCTCCAAATTTAATTTTTTTAAACAATGCAAATTTATATGGTAACCCCACAACAACAGAATAGTCATTTTTGTGTTCAAGGCTAACAATAATCGCATTTGTGGTTTTCCCTTCCAAATCAACAATACCATTCCAGGAAATACCACCCTAAATATAACACAAATTTTACAATGGTTAAATTTTAAAATGCTATATTTTCTTTTCGTAACGTTTCACCGTTACTATCCGTAAAGACAATTTCAATATTTTTGTCATTGAAAATATATCCACAGCCTGCAAAATACACAGGCTTTTTCTTTTTAACCGTGCTACCGATTACAACAGGACAAATACTACCATTAGAATTCCACGCATTATCCTCCGGATAATAAACCTCTAGCTCGTGAGCGTGGCCACAAATCATAACCTCAGGCTTTACATTATCCCTGAGAAGCCTTGACCATTCAGCGAAAACATCCTGCTCAATATCAAACGGAGGCTGATATCTGTGAACAAATGCATTGTGAGAAATAACTAACTTATGTTTAACACCAGCTGCTTCATATTCACTTTGTTCATTTTCAATTATCTTTTTCAGAAATTCTGTTTGACGCTCTCTGAAAACATGGCAGGAAACGCTGTGACCATATTCTTCGTGGTCATCATTCTTATCTTCACCGCAGTCAAGCAAAATACCCCATATATTACCCATACGAAAGCTGTAATATGTGTTGCCCTGTTGGCTCGGGGTATAGTCAGCAAAGCACTCTGCAAAATTACCCCTTAAATCGTGGTTACCACGTGAGAATATTACTGGCTTTTCCCCTTTTGTTAACCGTGAAGATATTTCATATATGTTCATAAAATTTATTGGGTTACTGCTATCTTCAATAACATCTCCGTTCAAAATCAAAAAATCAATATCACCGAAGGCTTTCGCAGCCTTTATCGGCTCTTCAATATTGTTATGAGCATCGGCAATATGGTATGCTCTTATGTTTTCTTCAGGAACAGGATGGAATTTATATGTTTTTTCGAGTATATTTTGGGTTTTTGAAAAATATGCTTTTCTAACAATGATTGGTCGAATGCAAACTGTATATTCCCCTGCTTTATCGAGCTCAGCAGCAGGCACCTCAACCTTATGTATTTTATTTCTTGAACGCATAATGCCATTGGATTCATCATAATAAATTTTATCGCCAACCTTAACAAAGAAAAAACAGGCTTTTTCGCAAGGCATCATAATTTGATAGTATTTGTCAACAACAAATACTGCGGGGGTATGTTCAAAAAAATTACTCATATAAAAATCTCCTTGCAAGCAAATTTTATTATTTAAAATAATTTTATCACATCTTACAAGAAAATACAATCTGGTGCAGGGTGTAAAAAATCAATGCGTAGCGTTGTATATCATCAAAAGGTCGTTTTGTATATCATCATTGCGAAAGCTTTTTTGATACACGCTAAAGCGTGATGATATACCAAGCCTGTCGGCTTGGATAAAAAAATAAAGGACTTCCGAAGAAGTCCTTTGTTTTTTGGCAGTACGTCTTGCTTTAGAACCATCAATACTATAATCAAGTTTGGTCTATTCTGATATCAATAGACTTTATTATATGATTTTTTGCATAATCATATCCTGAAGACTTACGAATATAGTCAAAAAAGTTTTCGTTAGTATCATCACTCCATAAAGTATCTTCTAAATCACGATTAACTTCATCAGGTGAAAACATCAAGCTTACACGCAACTGATAATACTCGTCTTCTCCATCCGGATATTGTCTTACCAAATCATAGTAAAATAATTCCTCACCGGTAAAATCATAAACGCCATATTCATTTAATAAAAGGTCTTCTTCTACAGGAGTTTTACACATTTGTTCAAAGACATTTATAATTTCATCTACTGTATTATCAGTAGAAATATTGTCTTTTAAAAAATTTAACAAAGACATACTATCCACCTCATTATATGATTTATTTGCATTCAATGTTATATTTTCATTTGAAATAATGTCATCATTCAAACTACAGCCTGAAAAATAAAAATCAAAATTAAAGCCAGAACAACAGCAATTGATTTTCTCATACAATCACTTCTTATTTTTGATTATAATACAAACTTACAATAAAATCAAGGCTCGAAGCCTTGCAAAAAAACTCCTTAACTATTACCTCTTACTTCTTACTTTCCAAAAATCGACCCAAAGATTAGTGAAGAGTGAAGAAGTAATAGGTAAAAAGTAAAATCGACGAACTTCTGTCGAGATTCATCGATTTTTGGCAGTACATCGCATTTTCGAACCACCCTTAT
>JAZQVQ010000020.1:0-3990 GCA_045631825.1 Eubacteriales bacterium
GTTGCATTTTGTTTTGCAAAAGAATTATTGAGTGAAAATTAAAGCCTCCGGGGAATTGTGAATCCTCGGAGGCTCGTTCTATTTTTATTCAATTATTGCAATTATCTGCGTAATAAATTTCTTTTTATCTTTGTGTTGTGGTGGTCCTTCAAGATAGATATGTCTGCATTTGCCTGATAAGGTGATACCGTTTTCTTTTGCGTATTCAAAAAGTTTCTTGCGGGTGTCGGGTATGTCCTCGTATGCACCGTGATGATATAGAGAAAGAGCACGGACATCGGGAATAGCCTCAACATATTCTCCTTTACTTCCGGTAGGGATTGCTACACAATAGGATATTTCATCAGGAACCTTAACAGAATACTCAATATAATATAAACGCCTTGTTGTATCTGTTTCGTATGCCTTGAAAGCTTCAAGTGCCGTATCGCGGAGAAGATTTGTTTTATCCTTGATTGAAGAAGAATTATATGTACGGGAATAAATTGTTTGTGCAGGAATGGTAATCTCTTCGATTGCGGCATTGGCTTTTTTTGTTCGCTCCTTCAGTTTCTCTATGGTGAGATTAAGTTCATCCCTCATTTTTTCAAGACGGTGTATCATCGGTTCTAAATCTGATTTACCACCAAAGTATTCACGGATTTCATCAAGGGTAAGCCCTAAGTTCTGAAACACCCGGATAGTACGAACCTGAGTAAAGGTATCAATACTGTAATATCTGTTTCCGGTGGTTCCGTCTTTTTTGTCGGGGGTTACAAGACCTTTTGCTTCGTAATTCAATATTATTTTTCTTGTAACTCCAACGGCTTTTGAAATTTCACCGATAGAAAATAAATGGTTGTTTTCCATAAAAATCCCCTCATTCTATAAGATAAAATAAATATTTTAAAATTCTTGAAAAATTTTCAAAAAACACTTGCATCGCCCATCGATGTACGGTGTATAATTATTATAACTATATAAAAATGCAATATGTTGTGGAAAATAAATTCGTCTCAACTGCATTTTGTGTAAAAAACAAGCACAAATCTTATAATTGAATGTGTAGAGAGGATGATGGGTTTGACATTTAAAGAGTTCTGTAAAAAAGAGAAAAAACAGTATTTGTTAGACGAATGGGATGATGAAAAAAATCTGCCCTTCACACCTGATACTGTAAGTGCAAGCAGTTCTGTTCCCGTGTGGTGGAAATGTAAAAACGGTCATTCGTGGCAAACACAGCTCAGGAGCCGATCAAAAACGCTCACAAGATGCCCTAAATGTCTTGAAGAGGAATTGGCTAAAAAAAGAGAGTTGCAGGTAAAACAGTTTGCTATGAATCTGAAAACACCGTAAATGAAAACTGCGTGTATTATCACACCATTTTTATATCATCGTATGTTTGTAATAACTCTCTCGATGATTTGACATAAAACAATTATAAAGAAAGAAGTGTTTAGTATGAAAAAGTTATTAAGTATAATTTTATGCTTATGTATGATTTTAAGCATATTCCCGGCAATGTTTGTGTATGCTGATGTTCCTGAAGAAATGACATTCAGCTATGCCTATGATGTTCAGAGAAGCCCTGCTATTCCGACAGAAATAGGAGGCAAGGTTACAGTTTCCGGATTTCAGAAGCCTTTGAAATACGGCTCAAGCGATAGCGGTAGCGTGATGCAATATGAAGACAGCAAGGGTGACTGGAAGCTTACAGAGGTTGGAAATTACGGAAGCATAGACAAAGTGTTGCCGACACCCACAATCTATCTTAATTCTATAGTAAAAACAGTTGCTCAAAACTGCGGGATAGCAGATGTAAGTAGTGTTGTTATCCACAAATTGACAGATGGTAATGGAAAACTCGTAGGTTATGGTGTTGTACTCTGTGTTGATGAAGCAAAAGGTCAGGCTCTGTTTTTATGTGATTTGTACAATGAGCAAGGTGCAGGATTTTTCCTGTCAAAATCGGAAGTTACAAGCAAATCTATAACCATTGGTGAGGGCGCGACGGAACAGTCATTCACAAATTCAGGTTCGGAAACATCCGTTTCCGGAGGTTCAAAGCCTGATGAAGATTTTACATCGGAAAACATTCCTCAAAACGTAAGAAGCATCTATGGCGAATTTGCAAAATATGCAAAATATACGCCATATTCTGATCGTGTGAGCGTACCTATTGAACCGATGCGCAGAAGAGAATCAATAGCGGATTATATGCCGGCTCCCCCGGAATTTCAAACAAAGAAAAGACCTGCCGAGCTGCCTTTGGTTGGTCGTGGTATGCTCCATATTGGCGATGAAGGTAAACAAGGTGTGGTTAAAGCCTACTTTTCTCCTACGAGAGGCGGTAATGGCAGAGGACATCTTATCAATGAACTGGTGCAGATTGGTTTATATTATAATGGACCTGAACCTAATGGTTCTGATGATTCTTTCGTAAATAACGTGGCATCCTATTATTATACCGACTCACCTGTTGACATTATTGCATATAACGATGATTGGGTAGCGGTATGGGATGAAGGCGCGTGGACAGATTATATATTTGCATCAGGTGGATGTAATTATCTTTATCACGGAAGATATATAAAACCCGGTGTTTATTATTACCCAAGAAACAATGTGTATATTCTTGATGCAAAAAACAACAGTCCTAAGCCTACATCATCCACAGTTGGTACAGCGACTTGTCTTCTTGCAATCAAAACTGCTCCCGAATCGGAAAATTATATAAAGAGTGGTGTATATAAAACAAATCAGTCTTTTCAGGTGACAAACGAAGAACCTATTAACGGTCATTATCAGGTATATTATGCCGGAGGTCTTTACTATGTAAATGCAACTTGGGTTAATCTGAAGAAAAAGGGTGTTGAAAAACCTTTAATAAACTATACCGGCAAACTTGAAACATCGGAAAAATCCATATCCATTTATGACCAGCCAAACGAAACAGGCAACCTTATCGGTAAAGGTAAAACCGGTATGGCACTTGAAATACTTGATACAAATGCTTCCTCCGAATATGCGAAGATATGGTTCTCAAGTAAAGAATGTTATATAAAGAAATCATACATCAAAAACGCAATACCAACAGCAGGTAATATGCAAGCTATGGGTTATGTAAAACCTATCGGTAAGATAGTAACGGATACTCCATGGGCAGATTACGGAACAGGATTCTATATGACTGCAGCCAACGGTGAACTTGAAATGGTTGGCGTGCTTGGAAGAAATACTGAAGTATATGTATATGGTGTAGATCATTACGAAGAATACGATGAAGGTTCCGGGTTAAATGCAAAGTTCAAGGTTATATATAAGGGTTATCCGGGCTATATTTTGGCTGATGGAAGAAAAGACAGATTGTGTTTTACATACTATGAGGGATTTTTAAATACTTTCCAGACAACAGCGAAGACGCAGACAATCATTATAGATGGTGAAAAACACGATATTCTTGCTTGCAATATAAAGGATAATAACTACTTCAAGATTCGTGATATTGCAATGCTGTTATCAGGTTCAGCAAAGAGCTTTGAAGTGGAATGGGACGCAGGTGCAGGATGTATCAATATGAAGAGCGCATTTGATTATACACCGGCAGGCGGAGAGCTTGCAAAAGGTGACGGTTCGCAAAAGACAGCCGTTGCTTCAGATGCAATGCTCACTTATGACGGTTTAATAGTAGATGCTGCTTGTTATAACATAGACGGCAACAACTACTTTAAACTCCGTGATATTACCGACGCTCTTGATTGTCGCGTAGAATGGAACGAGAGAACACAGCAGATAGAAATAAGCACAATGACTCCTGCTAAAGAGGATCCAAATGAAATTAAGGGATAAGTGAGGAAGTAGAAAATGAAGAGATTATTAAGTCTTTTGTTGGCGTTCAGCATAATACTTACCCTTGTTCCGACAACAGTATTTGCAGCGCCGACCACAAGTGAAGCATTAGAAATAACAAATCCCTTTACAGATGTAAAGGAAGGCGATTGGTTCTACGAT
>JAZQVQ010000021.1:0-4713 GCA_045631825.1 Eubacteriales bacterium
CCATTTCAGGGGCTAAGCCAGTAGCAACTCCTTTTAGGGGTGAGCAAACCACCAGTTGAACTGGTGGTTTTGATTATTCTTAATTGTCCAGTAAATCAATGTACCTTGATGAAGAAAATCCCAGTATTCCGTTGTAGTCAACAACATACCACAGTCCCGAATCGCAGTACACATTGACAGTTTCGCCGTTTGGTATCTGAGCAAGCACCTTGGCTTCAAGATTCGGCCTTTCGCGGATGTTGAGTCTGCCGCCCTGCGTCGTGACAACACCTTTCTTTATACCGGTGTATTCGTTGGGTGAAACAAAGATAACACCGAGGAATTCTGCAACACCCTGAGATAAATTCCGTGCAATTTCTTCAATGTTGTTTTTAATCCACTCGGCATCGCTGGGGTTGTCGTGGTAGGCAATTTCAACAAGTACGGATGGAGCTCTTGTTCGTGTCACCTCGGCAAGAGAGGAGGTGGGCATAATCGAGACTTTTGATGGATCCGGATATATGTTCATGAAGTTGTCAGCAAGAATTGTCGCAGCGTCACGTCCGGGAATGCTTCTTGTGTAGTAGTAAAAATCAGGTCCCGTAAGCTGACCTTGCAGATTGCTGCCGGCGGCATTTGAGTGAAGAGCAAGGTGTAAATCATAGTTTCCGGCATTTGACTGGGCAATGGATTGTGCGACGGTAAAGTTCGGGCTGTTTCTGGTAAAACTGATACCTGACGCAGTAAGATATGGCTCCATTGCATCGGCAATAAGATTCATATAGTATTCTTCGGAGCCGGAATTGTCATAGTATCTGTTGTATTCCTGAGTTGATGGACTTAAGTAAATTGATGGCATAAAATCCCTCCGTTAGTGTTTTGTCTTATACTATTCAAAAAAGAGAGAATTTGTTACACAAAACATAAAATAAACACCATAAATATATAATTATTCTGGAAAGAACAATTTTGGAAGGTGAGAATAATGCTTGGCAAGACTTTTTCTGTTATGGTTTTAATTTCGGTGATATGTGCCTGTTTTACAGGAAATGTGGATGAACTTGGGACAGCGTTGATGACTGCCACAACCGACGCTGTCAGTATTATGATATCTCTTGTTGGTATGATGTGTTTCTGGAACGGAATAATGAATGTTGTTGAAAAAACAAGCTTGCAGAAGTGTATGTTAAAATTGCTGGAGCCGGTTTTAAGAGTTGTTTTTTCAAAACGAATTATGAAAAATGATAGTTCAAAACATATTTGTAATAGCTTTATAGCTAATATGCTGGGGCTTGGTAATGCCGCCTTGCCGCTGAGTCTTCGGGCAATAAACAGCCTTAAAGCTGATGGCGAAACAAGGGCAAATGACGATATAATAATGTTTGCAGTTCTTGGGACAGTACCATTTCAGCTTGTGCCTACAACACTCATTTCACTGAGAAATAACTATGGAAGTAAAAATTCCTTTGATATTATTGTACCAATCTGGATTTGCTCGGTGACAACAATTATTTTGGCAGTGGTGATTTGTAAGTTTTTCGCATGGGTGGGTAGAAAATATGACAGTTGAGTTTTTTGGAAAATCCGTAATACCGTTTATAGTTGCTTGTTGTGCATTTTTTATGCTGACGTCAAAAGACAATCTGGTAGATGAGTTTTTAAAAGGGGTAAAAGACGGGTTAAAAACAAGCGTTGGAATGTTTCCGAGCCTGCTTTTGCTTTTGTGTGCCGTAAGACTGTTTTTTGCAAGCTCGGCGGGGAGTTTTGTGACTGAAATTTTTGCAACATTGCTAAAAAACACGGGCTTACCGACAGAACTTATTCCTATTCTTGCGGTAAGACCTTTTTCGGGAAGTGCTGTGACTGCACTTGCAAACGATTTGTTTAAACAATATGGACCTGACAGCTTTGTTTCAAAATGTGCCTGTGTCCTGATGGGCAGCTCTGATACAATAATATATACGCTTGCGATGTATTTTTCCACTATTAAAATAAAAAAGACACGGTATGCTCTCCCTGTGTCTTTTGTTGTTTTTGCAGTGTGTACAATTGTCAGTGTAATTGTGTCAAAGTATTTTTTTAGTACTTAAAAGCTTGTATTTGCATATAATGAATCTTTGAGGGTATAAATGTATTGCAAAATGCCGTGAAAAATGATATACTAAATTTAAATAAGAAATTGTTTTAGGAAGTTGGATTTTTATGAAGTTAACTTTTATAGGAGCAGCACACGAGGTAACAGGATCTTGTACCTTGCTTGAAGTCAATGATAAACGGATACTTGTTGATTGCGGAATGGAGCAGGGCGGGGATACCTATGAAAATTGTGAAATACCGGTTTTGCCTGCAGAAATTGATGCAATTTGCTTGACTCACGCACATATAGACCACTCGGGACTTATTCCGGCTATGGTATCTAAAGGATACACAGGGCCGATTTTCAGTACACAGGCAACATATAAGCTGTGTGATATAATGCTGAGGGACTCTGCACATATTCAACAGCAGGAGGCCGAGTGGCAGAACAGAAAAGCAAAAAGGGCAGGTTTATCACCATATGTTCCGGCATATACGATTGAAGACGCACTGAACGCTCTTGAATTGTTTAAAACCTTCACATATGAAAGTCCTGCTGAGATTTTTGATGGTGTTCTAATCAGTTTTTCCGATGCAGGGCATTTGCTTGGTTCTTCCAGTATTCAGTTTACGATTACCGAGGACGGACAGACAAAAACACTGCTCTTTTCCGGCGATTTGGGAAATGTCGACAGACCGCTTATACGCGATCCCAAAAAACCACCTTATAGTGATTATGTGGTTATAGAATCAACCTATGGCGACAGAATACACGGCGAACGTCCTGATTATATTTCGCAGCTTACCGAGATAATGCAAGAGACATTCTCAAAAGGAGGAAATCTTGTAATTCCGTCATTTGCGATTGGCAGAACGCAGGAGCTTTTGTATCTCTTCCGCATTATAAAACAACAAAAATTAATTCCCGGTTACGAGAATTTTCCCGTCTATGTTGACTCGCCGCTTGCGGTTGAGGCAACTAAAATATATCAGGATAATTTGACTGATTATTATGATAAAGAAACACTGGAGCTTTTAAGTAAAGGTATTAACCCGATATATTTTCAGGGACTTACACTCAGTGTTACTTCCGATGACTCACGTGCGATAAATTTTGATGATACACCCAAGGTTATAATTTCAGCGTCAGGTATGTGTGAAGCAGGCAGAATAAGACATCACCTGAAACATAATTTGTGGAAAGAAAACAGCACAATCCTGTTTGTTGGATATCAGTCAGAGGGTACGCTTGGAAGAAAGCTTGTAAACGGAGCTAAAACAGTAAACCTTTTTGGCGAGGAAATTCAGGTAAGGGCAAGAATCGAGACGATAGTCGGTATCAGCGGCCACGCAGACAGAGATATGTTGCTTTCCTGGCTTGGAAGTTTTAATAAACCACCGCACAAGGTTTTTGTCAATCACGGAAATGATATAGTGTGCGATGATTTTGCTAAAACTATAAACGAAAAGCTCGGGTATGAAACAACTGCCCCGTACAGCGGAGATGTATTTGACCTTGAAACAGGAAACTGTATAGAGAGAGGAAGAATTGTCAAACTCAAAAAAGTGTCCGATGGTCGCAAGAGGGCAAATCTTGCCTATGATAAACTTGTGGAGGCGAGTCAAAGACTCAAAACAGTAATAGAATTAAGTAAGGGGCTTACCAATAAGGAGCTTTATAAATTTACAGACCAGATTAACGATTTGTGTGACAAATATGCCCGCAGGTCTAATCTGAAATAGGGGGTTTTACAGTATGAGAATATGTGTATATGGTGCGGCATCGCCCACCATTGATGAAGAATACATCACCAAAGTTGAGGTTTTGGGAAGGGAAATGGTAAAAAGGGGACATTCGTTGGTGTTTGGCGGCGGAGCAAATGGACTTATGGGTGCTGCGGCACGGGGCGTAAAGACGGGAAACGGATATATACTTGGTGTGATTCCAAAGTTTTTCAAAGAGGAATCGGTTGAAGCAATATGTGATTTTTGCAATAAACTCATAGAGCCGGATACAATGCGTGAACGCAAACAGATTATGGAGGATAATGCAGACGCCTTTATAGTTGTTCCGGGAGGAATCGGAACTTATGAGGAGTTTTTTGAAATATTGACATCAAAGCAGCTTTGCCGTCATAATAAGCCTATTGCAGTTTATAATATCGACGGATTCTATAACGAAATTGACGAAGCTATGAAAAGTGCAATCACAAAGAATTTTATTAAAGAAAACTGTCTTGAACTTTATAAGATGTCGGAAGATTTAAGCGAAATTTTTGATTACATCGAATCTCCCACTGAAGAAATAAGAACTGTCAAGGAATTAAAGGACGGTTAATGATATAAATGTGCCACACAAATTAATTGATTTGTGTGGTTTCTGTTGGTGTCTTTAGACGTGGAAATAAACCCCCGGTTCTACCGGGGGCAAAAACGAGCGGAGCTACAATAAAACGGGCGAGCTTTAAGCAAGCCCGAATATAGAAAAAGTAATAACCTCCAAGTAAAATGTAAGTGGTTTAACAGCGTGTTACATAATACAAGGAGGTTAAAAATATGTTAGAAAAGAATGATATCAGAAGTACGGCACACTCAAAATATAGATGTCAGTATCACGTTGTATTTGCACCCAAGTATCGCAGAAAAGAGATCTATGGA
>JAZQVQ010000022.1:0-10150 GCA_045631825.1 Eubacteriales bacterium
CAGGTCATAAAAAACATTCCGGCTCCAAAGGGGGATTTGAATTCACCTCTCAAGGCACTCATTTTCGACTCTTACTATGATTCGTATAGAGGTGTTGTTGTATATATACGTGTATATGACGGTAAGGTTAAAACGGGCGATGTCATAAAAATGATGTCCACAGGTGTAACGTATGAAGTTACGGAGGTGGGTTTTCTCGACCCGTTTGGTTTTGCTAAATCAGATGAACTTCACGCGGGTGAGGTTGGTTATATAACTGCCGCAATAAAGACGGTTGGCGATACCAGAGTTGGTGATACGATAACTTTGGCAGATAATCCAACAGAACAGGCTTTGGAAGGATTTAAAAAAGCTTTGCCGGTTGTGTTCAGTGGTGTTTATCCCGCAGACGGAGCAAAGTATGGGGATTTAAGAGAAGCACTTGACAAACTTGCACTCAACGATGCATCGCTGACATATGAGCCTGAGACATCAAGTGCGTTGGGGTTTGGTTTCCGTTGCGGTTTTCTTGGACTTTTGCATATGGAAATTCTCGAAGAACGTCTTGAACGTGAGTTTAATCTTGATCTCATAACAACTGCACCGAGTGTTATTTATAAAATCAAGCCAAGAGGTGCAGACGAGTATTATATTGACAATCCATCCAATTTCCCGTCAGGTGATGAGGTTGAGTATGTAAGTGAGCCTATGGTCAAGGCAAGTATAATTTGTCCGGCTGAATACGTCGGTTCTATCATGGAATTGTGTCAGGATAGACGCGGAACTTACACGGATATGAAGTATATTGATACAAACAGAACAGAACTTCATTATATACTTCCTCTCAACGAGATAGTTTATGACTTTTTTGATGCGTTAAAATCAAAAACGAGAGGTTATGCCTCCCTTGATTACGAGCTTGCAGGTTATCAGCAATCAAAGCTTGTAAAGCTTGACATACTGTTAAATGGAGATATTGTCGACGCCCTTTCCTTTATAGTCCATGCAGATAAGGCATACGCAAGAGCAAGAAGAATTGCAGAAAAGTTAAAGGATAATATTCCAAGACAGCTTTTTGAAATACCGATTCAGGCGGGTATAGGCGGCAGGGTTATAGCCAGAGAAACGGTAAGGGCCATGCGTAAGGACGTTCTTGCAAAGTGCTATGGCGGTGACATAACCAGAAAGAAAAAGCTCCTTGAAAAGCAAAAAGAGGGTAAAAAGCGTATGCGTTCGTTCGGCAGTGTTGAAGTTCCGCAGGAAGCTTTTATGGCAGTTCTCAAGTTTGACGATGATGATTGATAAAGAAAGGCTTGTAAAAATGAAAGGATTAGGAATATATATCCACGTGCCTTTTTGCATAAGTAAATGCAAATATTGTGATTTTTATTCACTTGCCGATGTAAACAAAGAAACTTGGGACAAATATGTACAAGCTGTCTGTAAACATATGTCCGAGTATTCTATTCAGGCAAAATCGTATGTCGTAACATCTGTATATTTCGGTGGCGGAACGCCTTCATTACTTTCCGAAGAACAAATAAAGAAGCTGTTAAGGTGCGTAAGGAAGAATTTTCGTATGTCTGTAAAGTGCGAAATATCAATGGAAGTAAATCCTGCGAGCGTGGATTTTCGTAAGCTTAAAGCGATAAGACGTGCAGGAGTTAACAGACTCAGCATAGGGGCACAGAGCTTTGCAGATTGCGAGCTCAAAGCTTGTGGACGAATTCATACATCTGATGACATTTATCAGACAGTAGTTGACGCAAGACGGGCAAAGTTTGGCAATATAAGCCTTGATTTGATTTACGGACTTCCGGGACAGACAAAAGAGAGCCTTTTTAACAGTATTTACGATGCAGCAGCCCTAAAGGTTGAACATGTATCCTTGTATGGACTTAAGGTGGAGGAGGGCACAGATTTCTGGTTTAACAGAAAAACTCTGGATTTGCCTGACGAAGATACAGAATATGAGATGTACCTTGGAAGTATTGAAATGCTGAAAAAGAATGGATTTTTGCAGTATGAAATTTCCAATTTTGCGAAAAGGGGAAAGGCGTGCAAGCATAATCTAAGATACTGGAATGGTGACGAATATATAGGCTTCGGGCCTGCGGCACATTCGTATTTCGGCGGCAAACGTTTTTCGTTTAAAAAGAATTTGCAGCTGTATATTGATACTTTTGATGATGATAAAAAGGTAAATACATCTATAATTGATGAGTACATTGATATACCATATACTGCAAGGATCGCAGAGTATGTAATGCTCAAGTTCAGGCTTAATGACGGCATAAATACCGAGGTGTTCAGAAAACGCTTCGGACGGAGGTTTGACGATATTTACTTAGAGAAGATTTCGCCATTTATTGCAAGTGGGCATATAATCAAAACAAAGCACGGTTACGCTTTTTCTGTTAAGGGAATGTGCGTATCAAATTATATACTTGCGAGAATTGTGGATTTTGATTTGGTTATACCTGGTGCAGTAATTTAATTAATTTAAAGGGGGATTAAAATGATAAGACATATTGTTTGCTTTAAGCTCAGTGACTCGTCAGAGAATGGCAAAAACAAGGCAAGGGAAGTTCTTTTGTCAATGAAAGGAAATGTACCTACAGTAAAGGATATTGAAGTCGGATGTGATTTTCTCTGCTCAAATCGTTCCTATGATGTTATTTTGCAGGTCGTTCTCGATGACCGCAAGGCTCTCGAGGAATACCAGACCGACAAGTACCATTGTGATGTTGTAAAAACATATATGCACGCAAATACGGTTTCAAGTATAGCGGTTGACTACGATTTAGACTAAACAGTGTTTTATACAAAAAAGCGACGAATTTAAATTCGTCGTTTTTTGTATTGACAAAACAGAACTTGTGTGCTAAACTAATGTTCGGAATATATGTTCTATATTTGCAAATGAGGTGAAAAAATGAAAGTAACAGATAACAGAAATATAGAAAATTACATTGAGCACGATGGAATAAACGAGGGGAGGATAATACTTCATTCTGACCTTAACAATTTTTTTGCATCGGTAGAATGTAAGAAACGACCAGACCTTAAAGATTTGTGCGTAGCTGTCTGCGGCAGCAGGGAAGACCGCCATGGGATAGTGCTTGCCAAGAACGAAAAGGCAAAAAAGTGCGGAGTTAAGACCGCACAGGCAATATGGCAGGCAAAAATCGTGTGTCCGTCGCTTGTAATATTAAATCCCGATTATAACGAGTATATGTACTATTCCGGTAAGGTTATGGGGATATATTCAGATTACAGTGATAAAATTGAGCCGTTTGGAATGGATGAAGCGTGGATTGATTTAACAAACACAAAAGGCATAAATACACTTCTTGACGGGCAGAAGATTGCACAGCAAATACGATTGAGGATAAAAAAAGAAACGGGACTTACGGTATCAATAGGGGTAAGTGATAATAAAACATTTTCAAAGCTTGCGTCAGATTACAAAAAACCCGATGCAGTTACGATTTTCGGCCCCGATAATTACAGAGACACTGTCAGCAAGGTAAATATTGGGGAGATGCTGTATGTAGGCCCGAAAATGAGACAAAAGCTGCACACATACGGGCTTGATACTATCGGGGAGGTTGCACTGTCCAATAAAGATTTTCTCCATAGTATGTTTGGTGTAAACGGTGACAGACTTTATAATAATGCCTGCGGATTTGATGACAGCAAGGTTGCAAGGCTTGGAGAACAGACACGTGTCAAATCTGTCGGAAATTCTGTCACGTTGCCGTATGACCTGAAAGGGAGAGTGCAGGTAAATTCTGTGTTCCACACACTTGCGGAAACTGTTGCATGGAGACTGAGACGGGACAAATTCAAATGTACTGTTGTACAGATAAGTGTGCGTGGAACGGACTTGCTTACGACAGAGAGACAGTGCGGCATAAAACCTACAAGTAATGCTATTGATATAGCAACTGCTGCTATGCGACTTTATTGCGAAAATTACAGTGAGACTAAGCTTGTGCGTTCTGTTGGAATAAGAACGGCGGGGCTTATTAGCAGTGGGGGAATGTATCAGGAGGACTTGTTTGATAATTGGCAAAACCGCAGTGACAGACTTGAGCAGTTAGATGAGGTTTTAGACAGACTCAGAGAAAGATACGGCAAAGGGAGCTTAAAGAGGGCAATATGCTTTGTAAAATCAAATTGCTCATTTGACTCCAATCTTGAGATATCATAATTGAAACAAAAAAACAGCACGTCTTTCGACGTGCTGTAAAAATCAATTATGTTTTTATGCCTGTGCTGAATTTTTAACAGCGTCTATGATACTATCTGCGTAATCATTTTGACCTTCAGAAAGTTTCGCTACATCATAAAGAGAAGTAGGAGTGAATGTTGTACCATAGACTAAGTCATCATGACCATCAACCTTGATGTAAGGTCTTACATACAATGGGCTATCGTAACCCTCAACCGGAATACCATAGAATACGATGGAAAGTACATATGTACCATCATCTGTGGTTTCATAGTATTTGTCTAAGTCGTTTTCGGCATCATCATCATCAATAGTAGCCTTGTCGTAAAGCTTTGAAGAAATCTTAGTTGCAAAGTCTCCTGTGAGTGAAACTTCAAAGCCATATTCTACAGCCATTTCTCTTCCGTCTGCTGAAACATTTGCGAAGAAACGGATACCGTTTCTGTCAGCGTCAGAAGCACTGTATCTGAGCTGAGGCTGGTTATCAGAAGCAGAAAGCCAGCTTGAAACAGCCTGTTCTGTAAACACCTTATCCTGAAGCAATGCTGTGTAATCAGCATATTCAATTACCTGTCCGGGAACAAGAACTGTCTTGCCGTCTGAGGAAACCCAGACACTACCTGCAGTTGCATCGGGAACTGTATAGCTCTCTGTGAAACCGTTAAGGTCCTGAGCGTCTGTTGCACCGAACTTAACAGTTGCGGGTTTGAACCAAACCTTGAAGTTGTCAACGTAAAACTCGCTTACGTTTGTTCCTGAGTCGATGAACATGAAACCGCCAATTTGGTAATTTCTGTTATACCATTCGTCTGTGTCTTTCTTGTAAGATTCCATGTCTGTATTGACAACACCAACTGATGTAATTGTATTCCATTCTCCTCTGGCAATATCAGTAAGGGGAATATTACTTACACTTCCAATATGAGTTGAAGTAGAACTTGTAAAACCGGTTATCTGCAACTGTGTATGATCTTTGTCAGTGATTCCTTGCTTTATCGTTGCATCAGTTGGAATATAAAGTTCATATTCGGCTGTATAAGTTCCAAGCTTCGTGAACGGAGTCCAAGCCATACCGGGCTGATTGTAAGTGGTTTTAACTGATTTGAAAGCTCCGTCACCGTCGAATTCTACTACACTCATTGTGGCAGTACTACCCATATTGTGAATACCAACAGCGGTAGATGGTGCAGAAACCCAGTCTAAATTAGCATAGTATGATGGATCATAACGGTGGGGATAACCAAAAACATTTTCAACAATTTTTTCAAAATCAAAATAGTAAAGAAGTTCGCCCTTTGTTGCGGAAGAAGCTTCATCAGCATAAATTGCCTTGAATGTGTGATTGTAGTAATTAAGACAATTTAATATGGCACCATTTTCATGCTTTGTGTTGTTGTTGCTCATATCAAGCCAGAATGCAACGTCCTTTCTGTTGTACACTGCAGGAAGTGTATAAGTTGTAACACCGCTTTCAAGCTTGACAACGCTTTCGTAATCGTCTGTACCTGTAAGCTTCATTTCAAATGGTTTGTACCAAACGGAAATATCGTCAATGTAATAAGATTCACCGGCAGTCTTTTTTCCGTCACCAACTATAAGTTTTGATAACGATACGTTGTTGCCGGTACCATCAATCGGAACTTCAAAGCTCATACTACACCAGGTATTACTCTGCGATAAGAATTGTTGCTTGGAGCCAACCGGATTAGTACTATCGTTGGGTTTGAAATGCGGATTTATCTTGCTTGTGTCAGCATAAATGTTAAATTTAACAGTATAGATACCCTTGTCTGTCATATTCAGATTATGCAAACCAGATACGTTTTCACCAGAGTTTACCGTTACTTTTACAACTTCATCATTTGCACCTGTCGGGTTGTCAACAGATTCAACACCTATATAAGATGCAACATGCCTAAATACGATAGATGAATTCTTGGAGTATACAAATTTGCTTATTATACCGGTTGTTCCTTTGGTTCCTGTAAAGTCAAAGTAAGTGAGAAGTTCACCGTAAGCATCTGTATCAGCTTTATTGATTGCGATAAATGTTTTGTCGGATATAAGCGAAAGATCTGTTATTGTCTGGCCTGCACTATAGCTTGTTGAGCCGCCTTTTTCAACCCAAGTTGAAACAGTGTTTCCCTGATATGTTGTTGGGAATGTATAATCGCCTGTCAAGCTTACCTTTTGTGTGTTTTCACCCGATATGTCAGAAAGTGTAGCACTTAAAGGAGCGTAAGTTAACTTTATATTATCAATGTACATTAACGGGAGAGCTGAACTGTCACCAAACTGAAGACCGGTCATAGCTGTACCGTCATTTGTTAAAGCGTAAGTGCCTTTAACTGTTATCCACTGATCCTTTGCTGTGATACTGGGTTCTGCTTGGAGAAGACTACCATTAGAATGTCTGAATCTAAGCTTTATAGTTGTGGCAGTATTACCTGCGTTAGATGAAGGAACATACAAATCCATTGAGAATGTATATATACCTTTTTGAGTGACTGGAGTACCAAAAGGTATATTAATCTGGTTTTCAGTACCACGTGTTATTTTTGCATATTTATCGGTACTTCCTTCAGTTTTTTCAACAAATTCAATTCCGGTAAGAGCTCCTGAAGAAGTAAATTGAAGAGAAGTAAGCTCGGGCGACATAAAAGAATGTAAACCGGATGCATAATTAAAAACAAAATTTTTTGTTGTATCTGCTTGATCAGTAGTATGAGTCTTATCATCAAACTTGTATTCAAGCAATTCTCTTTCATTACTGAAACTCTGGAAGTAGACTTTAAAATTGTCAAGATAAACTTTATCGGCGGCTGATGTACCAATATATGCTACAAACTGCTGAATTTGGCTGTGAGTTGTCACACTGCTGTCGAGTTTATACTGGTACATATAAGTTTTCCAGTTTCCGGTTTTGGCATTTGTTTCGGTTATGGATGTCTCTATTATTTTTGAACCACCACTTGCAACTATAGAGCCGTCTTTTGTATCGTCTTTTGAAAGACAAACAAGTTTTTTGGTAAGATATGTTGCTGCAGGATTTTCATCAACACCAGTGTCGTAGAGATCATAAACTAATGTATAAATACCATACTCTGTGAGAGGCTCGGAAAAAGTTACACCAAAAAGCTGGTCACCGCCGGCACCCCATTTTATGTAATTGTTAGTACCGTCGCTTACTAATGTTTTGGTACCCGGGCTGCCATATATATAAGATGTAGTATAATCTGTTACATAATTGCCGTCAACAATACCAAAATCATAGTCCTTATTGGCATGAGGATCGCCTGTAGCAAGAGGGTGACTTTTTGCATCAATAGGAGTAAGGGTACTACCACGTGTACCATACTCTTCAAAATTTGCCTCAAAAATGAGTGTTCCAAGCTGACTGTCTGTTGGTAAATCTACAGCCTGAACTTCTGCAATACTTTCTGTTGCCTGTTCTTCAACCGGAATTTCTTCGGGTTCATCAAACGACTCTATTTCGGTTGAAATAGAGGGTATTGCAAATGAAACTGTTGAAAAACACATAAGCAATGCTAAGAATAAACTTAAATATTTTTTCATATTCATTTCTCCATTCGTAAATTTATTTGAATTATTATTAATGTTTTTATACATATTAATTTATGTCGTTGTACTTTTTATACATAAAACCACGCTTTTTGCACGATTTTATGCGACATTTACACGCATTTCCTCCTTTCTCCGATAATTAAAACGACACATTGTCGGTCTAAAAAAGCAAACAAACCGACAATTTTGATATTCATAGTATATTTATACCACAATTATCAGAATAAGTCAAGACTTTTTTTAATAAAAAGTAAAATTTTATAAAACTCAGTTCACGATAAATTAACCAAAAATTTGTGTAAAAAATTAGCGTATTTTACCAAAAAATACGCTATTGCTATTCTTTTACACAAAACGTTTTTCGACACATTTTTTTCAAGTTATGGCTTAGAATTATATGTGCTCTTTTGCGAATTAAACAAAACTATTTGTACACAATAATAGCATCGAAAAAATTTATTTGTTGATAGCAATAATTTTAACGTGCTTTGAATTTCTTGTAAAGGTTGAAATTATCCCTGCTGTTCCTCTTGATGAGCAATCCCAGAACGCTATAAGACAATCTGCGTAATCAGCAATCATTTTGCTTTTTTGCATTGCGTCCTCGTGTGTTATTACCTTGAGATTAAGACCTTGCTCTGCCGCAAATTGTTCTGCAAGCTTGTCAACTCCGTCTGCTCCGCCGCTGACTATCTCGGTACAACCGTCAGGCAGTTCTATCCTGATTCTCTTTAATACTTCTTTTGGATTTTTGACTGTTCTTGATCCGATAATTGCTGCTTTCATAAACTTTTTCTCCTTATATTATTTATTAAATTTTTTTATACATTAAATTGTTTTAAATTGCTTTGCTAAACGTTATTAGTATTTGTGAGGGTATGGTATGAATAAAATTGATGAAAACAATAAAAAAGAAAATATAACTGCTTCAAGAGTTTTTATAGGTGCCGGCAAAATCTTTCTTATTCTTTATACGGCACTTTTGCTTGTTGTAGGTGCTGCTGATTATTTTGTTCCTGACAATATAACTGTTTTTGAATCGGAATTGGTGCAGGAACAAATAAGCTTAAGCGATGAACAAAACTCTTTTTCGGCAAATGTTTCACTTTTTGGAGTTGTGCCGATAAAAAATGTAAACACAAATGTCCTGCCGGATGTTAAACTAATTCCGGGGGGCAACTGTTTTGGTGTCAAGTTTTTTACAAAGGGTGTTATTATAGTCAACCTTGCGGATGTTGAGACAAAAACAGCTCTTTTCAGTCCTGCAAAGAGGGCAGGTTTGAGAGTAAAAGACGTTATAACAAGCGTTGACGGTGTAGAAATAAATACTGTTGAAAAACTTGCCGAGGTTGTGGAAGCATCCAAAGGTAAGCAGATGATTGTTTGTTACGAACGTGACGGACAAGCTTTTGAATGTACCTTAGTACCGGAGCTTTCACTGTCGGACAAAAAATACAAAACGGGTATATGGGTTCGTGACAGCACTGCAGGCATCGGAACTGTGACATTTATCAATCCTGACAACAACACATTTGCAGGTCTTGGTCACGGCATCTGTGATATTGATACCGGAACGCTTATGCCGCTTCTTCGGGGAAACGTGGTTGACATAGAGGTTTCCGATATAATCAAAGGTCGTCGAGGCTCGCCGGGGGAAATTAAGGGCGATTTCGGTACTCACAAAATCGGCGTGCTGACCGGCAATACCGAGTGTGGTGTATACGGTGTCTTTGATGATACAGAGGAATTCTCTCATATCCAGCCGCTTGAAATTGCAAAGAGCAGTGAAGTTCACAGCGGAAAAGCTTATATATACTCTGAGGTTGACGGTGATGGTGTTAAAAAATACGAGGTTGAAATTTCCGATATAGGCAAACAAAAGGAGCATACCAAAAATTTTGTTGTCAAAATCACCGACAAAGAGTTGATAGAAAAGACCGGAGGAATTATTCAGGGTATGAGCGGCAGCCCTATTATTCAGGATGAAAAAATTATAGGTGCAATAACTCACGTTCTTGTGAACGACCCGACGTGCGGCTATGGTATTTTCATTGAAAATATGCTTATGCAATCTGAAAAAATAAACAGCTAAGCAACGGTAAATCCCATTTGGCTTTTAGCCAAATGGGTTTATGTTTAGTATATATCTTAGCATAAAAAAAGTCAACATAATCTATGAAACTTCACAGATTTGTTATAAATACAGTTAAATTATATTTGACCTTGGTCTGTGAAAATACAATAAAATATGACAATATTGTTATAGATACAAAAACTTCGTTTGTGGTAAAATATAAAAAATAAGTCTTGCATTGCAATTTAAGTTTATGTAAAAATGCCCTTGCAAGC
>JAZQVQ010000023.1:0-5276 GCA_045631825.1 Eubacteriales bacterium
GGGGAAAAATGTAACAGTTGCCTATATAGAAGAAAAAGAAGATATGAATGCCGAAAATCTTGAAAAGCTCCGCAGACAAAGCTCGGCAGAGCGTGTTCTTGTCGAATATAACGGTATGTGGATGCTTGACGAATTGTACAATAATCTGCCAGAGGGCTGGGTTGTATATCAGGAGATGTTGTTTGTCGATGCAGGGAGCTTTCTTTCCTATAATTCAAATATGAGAAGCCTTGTTGTAGACAAGCTAAATAGTTGTGAAATATGTATTTTCAATCGTTTTGAAAACTCATACAGTAAGCTTGATTTTCATAAAATAGTAAGAGCGACAAGCCGTAAAACCGATATAGCATACGAATATAAGGACGGCTCTGTTGAATATGATGATATTGAAGACCCGCTTCCCTTTGATAAGAACGCGACTGTTATTGAAATTGCAGATGAGGACTATGCCCTGTGGTATAGGGATTTTGCGGAAAATGTAAATGATTATATCGGAAAGACGGTAAAGATTCGCGTTGTCACGGCGAGAAATAAGATGATAAACGCAAAAAGCGAGATTATTATCGGCAGACAGATAATGACCTGCTGCGAGGCTGATATTGCATATAAGGGATTATTGTGTAAACTTGAGGGTGCCATGAATTATCCGGCTGGTGAGTGGGTACTTCTGACAGCACGTATTTCTATGGAAAAGCATAGAGTTTATAAAAGTGAAATAGGCCCTGTGCTTACAACGGTTTGTATAGAAAAGAGTGTTGCTCCGCAAAATCCCGTTGCGACATTCTTTTAATCGGATTTTTGTTTACGGAAAAGATTTTTTGTCTATAATATATATCAGTTTTTGTGCGTAAATTTTTACGTGAATGTGTGAAAGTAAAAAGATTGTTTAAAACATAAAGAAGTAATTTTTCGAGGAGTCTTGGTGCTTGAAGATTCCCGATACATATAAACATTTTAAAAGAGAAAGGTAAGGTGCATTTAATGGCAAAAGGGAAAAAGGTACAACACAGTAAATCTGTAAAAGTTATTCCACTTGGCGGGCTTGGCGAAATCGGCAAGAATATGACAGTCGTAGAGTTTGAAGATGACATTATTATAATAGATGCAGGTATCGGTTTTCCTGACGAAAGTATGCCGGGCATAGACCTTGTAATACCGGACACAACATATCTTGAAAGTAAGCTTGATAAAGTCAAGGGATATGTTTTAACGCACGGACACGAGGACCATATAGGGGCTTTGCCGTACACGCTCAGAATGGTAAACGCCCCGATTTACGGAACGCTTTTAACGTTAGGAATTGTTGAATCAAAGCTTGAGGAGCACGGACTTGTAAGAAGTGCAAGTCTCAATCAGGTAAATGCAGGAGACAAAATAAAGCTCGGCAAGTTTACTGTTGAGTTTATACACGTAAACCATTCGATAGCAGATGCGTGTGCAATAGCAGTCACCTGCGAAGCCGGAACATTGTTGTTTTCCGGAGACTTCAAAATTGATACAACACCTATTCAGGGTGAACCTATAAATTTGACACGTTTCGGGGAGCTTGGAAAAGAGGGAGTGCTTGCACTGTTTCTTGAATCGACAAACGCAGAAAGACCCGGATATACAATGTCCGAACGTACTGTAGGCAATTCACTTGATGCGATTTTTAGTAATAACCCCGAAAAACGAGTAATAATAGCAACGTTTTCTTCAAATGTTCACAGAGTTCAGCAAATTATAAACTTCTCTCATAAGTTCGGAAGAAAAGTTGCTCTTTCAGGCAGAAGTATGACAACAATAATAAACGCTGCTGTCAAGTACGGATATATGGCTATTCCCGATGGCACGCTTATAGATATAGCTGAAATCAAGAGGTTTAAGCCTAATGAAATAACAATAGTTACAACGGGAACGCAAGGGGAGCCTATGAGTGCACTGTCAAGAATGGCACTGTCAGAGCACGATAAAGTAACTCTCGGACCCGATGACCTTGTTGTTATTTCAGCATCGACCATCCCGGGAAATGAAAAACTGGTAACAAAGGTGGTAAATGAGCTTTTGAAAAAAGGGGCAACGCTTCTTAATGACGAGGTGGCAGATGTTCACGTGTCGGGACACGCTTGCCAGGAAGAAATAAAAATAATCCAGATGCTGACTAAACCAAAGTATTTTGTCCCCATTCACGGAGAGTACAGACATCTTAAACGTAACTGCCTGCTTGCTCAGGAAATGGGGGTGCCGTCATCAAATATGATGATTGCCGATATAGGTACTGTTATCGAAATTGGACAGGATGTGTTCCGCACAATAGAGAGGGTGCCGGCAGGTAAAGTGCTTGTTGACGGACTTGGCGTCGGCGACGTCGGAAGTGTTGTCCTTCGAGACAGACGTCATCTTGCACAGGACGGAATTATCGTTGTAGTTGCAACGGTAAATTCTGACGACGGAGAAATTCTTTCAGGTCCGGATATAGTTTCAAGAGGATTTGTTTATGTAAAGGAATCCGAGGAGCTTATGGAAGGACTTCGGGCAAAGGCACAGGAGACCATAAATTACTGCTTTGAAAATGATATTCTTGAATGGAATATGATAAAAGGCAAGGTTAAGGATGTGCTTACAAATTATATTTATTCCATTACTAAGAGAAAACCTATGATTTTGCCTATAATAATGGAAGTTTAAAAGAGGTGTGGTATGAAGCTTTTAAATAATGAGACGAACAATGTGTTTGTTTTGCCTAAAAAAATATTAAAATATATAAATAACGCAAAAAAATCAGAGTTAAAGCTCATACTGTATATTTTTTCAAACAGTTCGGAAAATTTTGATATTCAAAAGGCAAGCCAGGTTCTTGGTGAAAGTCCGGAGAGCATAAGCTCCGGACTCGCCTTCTGGCGAGGAACGGGACTTATCAGTGAGCTTGAAGATAGAGCAGATGAATTGTCCGTGCCGGAAAAGAATAAATCAGCAAAATTGCCTGAGGTAACGGACGAACAAACGACGAAAGAAAAAGACGGTCCGCAAGCATATTCCACGGTTCAGGTTTCGGATGCACTTAACAACGACGAGGAATTTAAGCAACTTGTAAACTACGCAGAACATACAATAGGAGAGCTGTTAAATCCATCCAAGGTGGCATCGCTTTTATATCTTTATGACAACCTTGGTATGCAGTGCGATGTTATAATGGGCATAATTGCACACTGTGTTTCGATTGAAAAAGCAAAGATTTCGTACATAGAAAAGACGGCACGCGGTATGCATAATGATGGAGTTGTTACATACAGGGACTTAGAACAGTATCTTGCACAGAAAAAGAAGTATGCACAGTATGAGAGCATGGTCAAACGCATTATTGGTGCCGATAACCGCTCGCTTACTGCATCGGAAAAGAAAATGGTTGCGGTGTGGGAAAGCCGGTATGGATATGATGAGGAAGTTTTGAAAGTTGCCTACGAAAAGACAATAAACGCAATAAATAAACCTTCTGTTTCTTATATGTCGAAAATTCTCGAATCGTGGTATAACAATAATGCAAAAACCTTAGATGATATTATGAATTTGACCGAAAAAAGAAATACACAGACCAAGGCAACTCTTGCCGACAAAAAGACCGGCTTTGATATTTCACTTGAGGACATTTTTGAAAGACCGTAATTAAAGCAACAAATAAAGCCTGAGAGGTATTTATGAAAATAAAAAATCTTAATATAGGCTCCTTTGGTAAACTGAAAAATGTGAGCATAAATCTCGATGACAGAATCACTGTCATATACGGAAAAAACGAGGCGGGCAAGAGTACGATAAGTGCGTTTATCCGCTATATGCTGTATGGTTTTTCTACAAAGAGAGGCTCGGGACAAGCCGATAACGATAAGAAAAAATATACCCCGTGGGAAAGTGACGAGTGCTTTGGTGAAATTTTCTTTGAGGATGATGAAAAAAATACATACAGAGCCGTAAGGAAAAATACCACAAGGTCGCAGAGCAGTATTTTTGATAAGGATGACACACCCGTTTTGCAAGGGACTTGCGTAGGCGAGGCTTTTCTCGGAATAAGTGAAAACTGCTTTAAAAAGACGGCTTTTGTAGGTCAGAACGATATAACCTTTACCGATGAGGGCGAGCTTGAAAATGCAATAAATAATATGCTCAGTTCTGCAGATGAAAGCGTGGACACTTCAAAGGCTGTAAAAAAGTTGGAGGAACTGCGGAAATTTCTTTTGGGGAAAACAGGTAAAAGCGGGAAAATTTTTGAGATAACACAAAAGCTGTCCGAACTTGAACAGCAGAAAATAAGGTGGCAAAACGGACATAAAGAGCTTATTGAGGCAGAGTCCAGGCTTGAGCAGACAAGACAAAAAATAGCATTTAATAAAGAAAAGCTTGCCGGGCTTGAAAAAGAAAAACACAATCTTGAATGTCTCATGGCAAAAAATAAGCTTGATGAAATTCAAAAAGCAAAGCAGGATGCTCTTAAAAGCAAAGAGGATTTTGAAAATACATTTAAAATTATGCAGAATGGTGCGTTTGTGCCTGACGCAAGCTTTGAATCAAAACTGTACAGGGCACTTGAAACACGAGAAAGCCTTGTAAAAGAAGCAGAGCAAGAGGCAGTTAAGCTTGACAAGATAAAAAGCGACTATGAAAGTATTTTTGAAAACCCAAAGGAGTTGCTTCTTGTACAAAAATTAGAGGGACAAAACAAGACTTCAGAGACAGTTTTGCAAAATCTCCAAGGGCTGAAAAAGGCTAAAAAGACAAGCCTTGTGCTTGCTTTGGTGTTTACATTTCTTGTTGTAACACTTCCTGTTGCGATAGTGTTTTATGTAAAAAATGCAAGTACATCAAAGAAAATAAAAATGCTCCTTCGTGAATATGGATATGAAAGTGCCGAACAATTCCAAACGGCTCTAAGGAACAGTGATAAATATTCTTCAAGTCAGGCACTTTTGAAAAATGAGCTTGACGGTACAAAAAAATTGTATGAAGCTGCTCTAAAAGAGCTTGAAAATGCAAACGAAGTTTTAGCTTGTCTTTTAAAAGAGGCTGGTGTGAAGCAAGTCGTCATAGATGAAAACCTGCCACACAAAGCACACGAGTATCTTGATGCTTTACGGGCGTGGCTTGGTGATATACAAAACAAAAAGCAACGCTGTAATGAGGATTTTGTAAGGTACAACACACTTTCAGGAGCACTTGACGTTCAGGAGCTTGAAGCTTTGGCAAGCGAATACTCAAGTGATGTGAATATACGTCAGGCGAGTGTTATAGAAAGAGAAATGGCTTTT
>JAZQVQ010000024.1:0-9636 GCA_045631825.1 Eubacteriales bacterium
AAAATATTTGGAACATTAAGTAGAATAGGAAAATCGAACTTCATAATACAGAAAGAGGTATCATATATCGACGAATTTATCCAACACATAATTGATACCAAAAACATTGAAGTTATAGAGTTTACCGACTACTTGAACCAATGTTTATATACAAAGGGAAAATTGTCTTTTAAAAAATTCAGCATACCTTCCGTATTGCGAATTCACGGTTGTGCATCATTCCTTTGTTCATTAAAAGGACTACACAAGGATTACATACACGAAAACGACCAAAGGCATTTTTCTCGTTGCAACCACATTTCATCTGTAAGCCAATATTCCTTGGACTATATTTTGGGAAATTTTGATTGTAAGCACTTTAACCTTAAAGAAGTCATTTACAACCCCATAGACAAAGCTTTCTTACAAAAAAATCCCGAAAACGACAATAATACAATATTGTTTATTGGCAAAATAACAGAGACAAAAGGCTGTTATTCTTTGTTAAAGGCATTCAACAATATTTCGTTGCGTTACCCCAATTGGAAACTCAGGCTTATAGGAAACGGAAATATCCAGGAAGCCAAAGGCTTTATCCACCCGGACGTTGTTGATAAAGTGACATTTGTAGGATACTGTAACCGCGATAAAATAAAAGAGGAAATTGACAATTGTTCTTTTGCCTGCATACCCACATATTTCGAGAATTTCAGTATGGTAGCACTCGAGGTGATGGCACGAGAAAAAGCGTTGGTTTATACAGAAAGAACATCGGGAAAAGAAATAATAGAAGACAACAGCAATGGTTTCTTGGTTAATCCCGAAAACATAAAGGAAATAGAGGAAAAATGCAATGAATTGATTACCAATGCGCAAAAGAGGAGGGAGTTTGCAGAAAAAGCATATTTTACAATCAAGGACAATTTCTTGGTTGAAACTATAACAGACAAGCTCGAAGATTTATACCAAAAAGCAATTGACCAGAAACAACATTAAACCACAACATTCGGACTTGTGCAATTGGCATAGTCCAATACATAGGATTAGATGAATTGATTATTACAAAAGCCGATTGCAGCATTAATCGATAAGGGCAAAGAATGTGATAATATACAATCAAAGCACTCTAATTCAAGAAGAACAAAAAAACTTAACATAGTAATAATAAAGTACTGTAAAAAAGCAAGAATATGCTAAAAGGAATTTTTAGAAAAATCAGACGTAAATACGCAGAATACAAAGGCGGCGAAATATATATAAATTATTTAAGGGAGCAAGGGATCAAGATAGGTACACGTTGCCATATAGGCAAGCCGAGCACCATTGCTATTGATTACACCCGACCTTATCTGGTTGAAATTGGCAACAATGTCAGAATGAACAATGGCTTCACATTGCTCACTCACGATTTTGCGACTTCTGTAATAACCAACGTATACGGCGAATTTCTACCGTCAGCGGGTAAAGTCATAATAGGCAACAATGTTTATTTTGCACAGAAATGCACTGTAATGAAAGGAGTTTCCATTGGAGACAATTGTATCATCGGATACGGTTCTTTAGTAACTAAAGACATACCCAGCAACAGCGTTGTGGCCGGTTCGCCGGCAAGAGTTATTTGCACCTTAGAAGAATATTACGAGAAGAGGAAAACAAAAGCATTGGAAGAGTCATTGGCAGTGGCCAATGAGATTGAGAAATACTACAAAAGAACACCTGTCCCAACTGACTTTAGAGAAGAATTTGTGTACTTTGTTTCGGGCAACGAAGTAGAGAAATACCCCGAATTGCCTATAAAGCACCAACTTTCAACAATGGGAGACTGCTTTGACAGATGGGTTAGAGAACATAATGCTCCGTACAAGAGTTTCGAAGAATTCTTGAATGCGGCCAACAATTCAAAAAAAGAATAAAATAAATATGTTATATATTTTTGTAAGCATAATAGTATATGGACTGATGTTGTGGGTAATGAACTATTTCGGGAACATTGCCTACAAGAAACAGTATCCCCAGGGAATTGATGGAACAGACCTTCTTGCCAACAAGAAAAAAGGGTTTATGTCTATGCTCACAAAAAGCTATTATGCAATACCGATATTAGTATTCTGCTTTTTCTCGGCCTTGAGATTCAGGGTTGGAACTGACAGTGTTTCATATAAGCATTACTTCTATGAGATACAAAAATATGGCAGGTTATTAACAGACGGAGCAGCAGAAGAAGGCTTTGTTGTTTTAAGTAGATTTACGTCATATTTCACCAGTAGTCACTACCTATTATTCTTTCTACTCGCATTCCTGCAGATAGCATTCATCTACTATGCATTAAGGAAAAATAATTATGCCCTGAAGTACATTGGAGTCTCAATAATGCTTTCGGGCTTCTACCTTTCACTTATGAATGGAGTGCGTCAAAACATTGTAGCTTGTGCTTTTGTTGCAATGATTCCACTGATAACTGAAAAAAAGAAGTGGTGGTTGTTTGTGCTTGCAGTGTTTGCATGCTCATTTATGCACAAAAGCGCCTTTTTCTTGCTACCACTTGGACTGCTATCCTATTTTGTCCTGTCAAGAGGAATACTGAACATCAAACTGCAGCTTTTGATAGTAGCTTTTTGCTACATTATGATGGACAAAATAGATGTCAGTTTTCTTGACCAATTCTTTACTCTTGGCGAAAGTGCAGGATATGCAACCGAAAGTATCGAAGCATACACCGAGCTCGAATCGACACAAAAGAGCTTTGGATTATGGGCGATTATGTTGTTGGTTGTTAAAATTTTCATAATCTTATATAGCAAAAAGATACAACAGATAACCAAAAACGACAAGGTATTCATCATAATGTACAACTTCTTCTTTTGGGGTACTTGCATTAAGACTTTATTTTATAACAACTTTACGCTTGGCCGATTGTCATACTACCTGGTAGTATTCCAACCCGTAATGTTGTCAATTATGTTGTACATAACATCTATTTCTAAATACAAGAAAGACAAATACATATTTAATAGTACCATTGTTTTGCTTGCATTATCATTCTTGTACCTGTTATATGTAGCATCAGGAAATATAATAGCAGAAAACACTCTATACAAATTTGATATATTCCAAAACTAATTAAATATGTCTACACCTAAGATTTCGATAATTATACCCATATACAAAGTCGAGAAATACCTTGACAAATGTGTGCAGTCGGCAAGACTGCACACATTGAACGACATTGAAATTATACTTGTCGACGACGAATCACCCGACGGTTGCCCGCAGATGTGCGACGAATATGCAAAGCAGGATAGCCGCATAAAGGTTGTTCATAAAAAGAACGGCGGACTGGGCTTTGCACGCAACAGCGGACTGGAGGTTGCAACGGGCGAATACGTGACATTCCTCGACAGTGACGACTTTGTAGACTTGTACACATACGAACATTTGTACAACATTGCAAAAAAAGAGAACCTTGATGCTGTATATTACAAGTTCAAGCGCTTTGTAAATGAAGACGAAGTCAAACAGGAGCCCCCTTGCAACGAAATCACTATATGCGAGAATGACGGTGTAAAAGAACTGATGCTTGACATAATTTCATCTGAACCGTCGGCCAAAGTCGACCACAAGATACACTGCTCGTCCTGCACATCTATGTACCGTTTCGAAATTATAGAGAAGAACAACGTGCGTTTCCATAGCGAGAGGGAACTTATAAGCGAAGACCTCGTTTTTAATCTCGACTTCTTGAAGTACGCCAAGAAAGTTGCATTCAATAATGGTGCACACTACCACTACCGTGTGAACCCCACTTCACTGACTAGTGCCATAAGAACCGATAGAGTCGAAAAGAATCTTGCACTATACAGTTACATAAAGAACAACATTGAAAACTGGGGATTAAATTACGAAAAAGGATATGAGAGGGCTTGCCGTTTCTTTATCGGCAGTTCAAGAATGGCAATATCCTTATACCTGAATTCTAAGAAAAGCAAAAATAAAGGCCAATGGTTGAAGAGTGAAATCAGCAGACCTATCTGGAATAAAATATTCACGTCCTACAACTGGAAAGCACTGCCAAAGTACCAAAGCCTATTCTTTTATTCCTGTGTAACTAAGCAAACTTTATTGATAAAATTATTGTGTAAACTAAAATCGATTATAAAATAACAGACTATGCTTTTCAAAATTATTTTTAACGGATTCGAACACGCAAAAGACATCTTAATGTCTAAAATAATGAAAAGAAAGATGAAGTCGTGCGGTACAAGAGTATCGTTACGTCCTTCTACATCTGTATACTTGGGAGTAGAGAACCTTTCATTGGGAAACAATGTTTCAATACCGCGTTTTTCCCATATTTTCTGTTCACGTGCCCCACTTACAATCGGCAATAACGTAATATTCGGTCCTTCACCTACAATAGTTACCGGCGACCACATTATAGACTGTATAGGAACACCTATGTTCCTGTACAAGAAGAAAGGTCCAGAGGAAGATTTACCCGTTGTAATAGAAGACGACGTGTGGGTTGGTGCAAATGTAACAATATTAAAAGGCGTGACCATCGGCCGTGGTTCTGTCATTGCCGCTGGAGGAGTTGTAAACAAATCAACACC
The DNA here is from genome assembly GCA_045631825.1 of Eubacteriales bacterium. Lineage (GTDB taxonomy): Bacteria > Bacillota > Clostridia > Oscillospirales > CAG-382 > UMGS1387. Next base: position 4,590 of record JAZQVQ010000024.1, read on the forward strand.
ACCATATTCTATAAGCGGTGGAGTTCCGGCAAAAACCATACGTTTCAGATTTACAATTGACCAGATTATCGAGCACGAAAAAAACATATATCCCGAGAACGAACGCTACACTCGCGAAAAACTGGAACAGATTTTTGCCGAGACAAAAACAAAGAAATAAAACATTAAGCAAAAAGCACTTATGCAATTAGAATTAAGATACGATTGCCGTTGGTCCGACAAAGCTGATGAGAAATTGATAAATGATTACAACCTGTTGCAAAACACGGTTTTTCAGAACAATTACAACAAGGAACTTTTCAAGAGAAAGTACCTTGACAACATTTATGGTCCATCTATCATCATTGTTGTTTACAGCAATGACAAGCCAATTGGTGCACGAGCTTTTTGGAGGAATGACATTAATGGTGTAGAAGCATATCAGCCTGGAGACGTTTGTGTTCTTGAGGAATGTCGCGGAAGGGGTGTTTTTACCGAAATGACCAAAAGAGCAATTGCAATGCTTGAAGAGGGGGCTATTATATACACCTATCCCAACTCAAACTCATTCCCTGCACACCTGAAAATGGGCAACAAGCTTGTAGCAAGCTACTACCCCCGCTTGTTCTCGCACAATAAATACCAGGAGGAACACAAAATGATGCTTGACAAGGATTATGTTGACTGGTGGTTCTCATCAAGCGACAGAATAAAGCATATCCAAAGAAATAACAGCTATTACCTTGTAATAGACTACGGCTTGCCGTTGATGTACATTGTATTGGCTGAGGTTGAAAAGGACGTTGCAAAAAAATTCCCAAAGAGCTGTTTTGGAATCTACTTTTACCGTAGCACAATAACCACATTCTACAACAAGAGAAAACGTCCTTTGTACATTGTGTGCAAGAACAATAACATCTCATATATCCCAACCTGGAAAGTTGATTCATTAGGTTATTAAAAAAATCAAAATATAAGTTATGAAACGAGATATCGGCATAGACATAATCAAATTTTTTGCAGCATTTCTTATAACGAACTCTCATATGGAGGCGTTATATCCTCAGAATATGGCATTCCTTGCCACAGGTGGAGCAATAGGCGATGCTTTGTTCTTTTTCTGCTCTGGATTTACACTTTTCCTGAAACCTATGGGACGTTTTGATTTGTGGTACAAGAAACGAATAAACAGAATTTATCCTACAGTTTTTGTAAGAGCCATTCTGTTTGCTCTACTATTCAACATTCACAATGACATTAACCACACCATAATACACGGCGGAGGTTGGTTTGTATCTTGTATAATGATATATTATGCCGTTGCATACATTATAGATAAATTTATGTCTAACCATTTGCACCTGGCATTTGGAATAGCATCTATAATTTCAATAGTAGCCTATTTTATGTGGGACAAGCCCGAAAATTATACTATGTACGGAAACACATACTTAAAATGGGTATTCTTCTTCTTGTTTATGCTGTTGGGAGCTATCGTTGGTAAAAATCCAAGAACAATCAACGGAAAAAAATCCCTTCTACTTTTATTCTTGTGCTTTATAACATACTATGCAATTGTAATTCCGTCACAGCGCTACGATAAGATAAATGACCTACAGTTACTGTCATTGATACCACTGTTGGGTATTACATATTTCACCTATTCGTTGTTCAATTGCAACAAGGCAAAACTATTGTTCAACAACAAATATATCAATACCATAGTTATGTTTATCGGTGGACTATGCCTGGAGATATATCTGATACAAAATCCATTATTGAAGATTGACTTAGGCATTCCTTATCCTGCCAACTACGTCGTGATGTTTATGATGATTACAGTTGGAGCATACATACTGAGATGCTGCGCAAGAATCTTCTCACAAACATTCAGCAAAGAAGACTACGATTGGAAAAAAGTATTCAAGGCAATGTAATACAAATGAAACAATAAAAAAATTACAACTATGAAATTAATAAATTCCATATTAGGTTATATAACATACAATATGTTCTACCCTTTTCAAAAGAGCAAGATGAATGTGCTGTCGTTATATTTTCACGACCCACAGCCCGTATCTTTTGAAAAAGTAATATTGTGGTGCAAGAAGAAAGGATACGATTTTGTTCATATTGATGAGATTACCAACTACATAAAAGGTGAACCGTCAAAGCACAAGAAGATGGTACATTTCTCTTTTGACGACGGGTGGCTCACAAACAAGGCATTGATTCCCATAATTGAGAAACACAACGTGCCCATAACAATTTTTGTACCGGTAGAGCCACTTGATAGCGGAAATTTCTGGTGGAACTATGCGTATGCCAAGCACAAGAGTAATGAGAAGATTGAAGAGTTCAAGACATACGATGAAGAGAAATTCAATAGCGAAATAAACAAGATTAAGCAAGAGATTTGCTTGGACAGGGAAGCTGTAACTTTTGAAGAGCTTAAAGAGATGAGCAAGCACCCGCTTATCAATATCCAAAGCCACACATACAACCACCCGATACTGACCAATGTCAGCGACAAACAGCTCGATTTTGAATTGTCAGAATCAAAGAAATTCTTAAGTTCACTATTGGAGAAGGATATTGACACGTTCAGCTATCCCAACGGCAGTTTCGGAAGCCGAGAGGAGAATGCAGTGAGCAAATATTACAAATGCGGCTACACCACAGAGGAGAAATTCGTGCAGCCTGGTGGCAATATTTTCAGAATACCAAGAACCTGCCTTCTTGATAATTATTGGTCGAACCTGAGCCGCATCGTAGGTGCCTGGAAAGTGTTAAAGAGATTTGTTCCTTAATATATAACAAGCATCAGCAAAACTCTCATAATTAAATATTCGTAAAACAATATGAGTAAAAAAAGCACAAAAGTACTGTTTGTTGCAACTTCCCGCCAAACGATGGGAGGAATCTCGAGCGTTATCAAACGCTACGAAACGATGGAGTTATGGAAGGAGCATAAATGCGCCTGGCTGGAAACACAGGTGAACAAAGGCATTGCACTCAAATTGTGGTATACGCTAAAGGCATATATAACAATGCTGTTCATTGTACCGCGTTACGACATTATCCATTTCCACACAGTGCCTGGCAGAAGTATAACAATGCAGATGCCTGTTTTTCTATACTCGCTCCTATGGAGAAAGAAAACAATAATCCACATACACGTTGGAAACCAGCTTCTGGATCATAAGGACGACAGTATGTTCAAGTATGTGCTGAACAAGGCAACAAAAGTAATTGTACTGGCAAATGTTCTCAAGGGCTTGATGAAAGAACACTACAATATAGATGCCGAAGTACTCTATAACCCTATAGAAGAACAAGAGAAACGCGACGCCGACAAGATAGAGAAAAGCATATTCTTTGCTGCATACCTTACTCTGAACAAAGGTTACGACACGCTTCTTAGAGCATTCAAGGAGGTGGCAGAAAAACACCCCGACTGGAAACTTATACTTGCAGGCAGCGGAGAGACCGAGAATGCCAAAAGACTCATAAATGATTTGGGCATTGGAAATAATGTAGAGCAGCATTTGTGGCTGAACAAGGAACAGATGACCGAATTCTACAAAAAGGTTTCCATTTACTGCATCGCGAGCGAGCAAGAAGGTTTCCCTATGTCTTTTCTTGAGGCAGGAAGCTACGGCATACCAATTGTGACTACACCTGTGGGCGGACTCGTCGACGTCATCGAGAATGAAAAGAACTGTATGGTCTTTGATTATGGCAATCACAAAAAGCTTGCAGACCAGATATGTAAACTTATTGAAAACAGATTGTTGCAAGATGAGATCTCAAAGAACATAACCACTGTTGTCAAGGAAAAGTTCTCTATATCGGCTATTGACAAAGAAATTCAAGAATTGTATAACAACCTTTGATTAATTATGCTCAAGATACTCATTAACGCATACGCTTGCAGCCCCAATTGGGGAAGCGAGCCCGGAATGGCCTGGAACTGGATTACAAACATAGCAAAACATTGCAGATGCTTTGTAATAACAGAAGGCGAGTGGCGCAACGAGATAGAGGAGGTGCTGAAGACACACCCCCTGCGCGAGAACATTACTTTCTTCTACAATCCTGTACCACAGAAAGTACGCGATATGTGCTGGAACCAAGGAGACTGGCGTTTCTACTACTACTACCGCAAGTGGCAAAAGAGCACATTGAAACTTGCCGAGCAGATATGCAAGGAACATAATATTGACATAACGCACCAGCTCAATATGATTGGTTTCCGTGAGCCCGGACTCCTTTGGAAAATAAAAGGAGTGAAGCACGTGTGGGGCCCCATAGGCAGTATGGGAGAAATACCGTTGCAGTTCCTTCAGGACCTGCCGGTGAAAGTGCGCCTGAAACAGTCGCTCAAGAACTTTATCACCCGCTACCAGATAAAGCACTCACCTGTAAAGGACGCCATAAAGAACTGCGATGCACTCATTGCAGCACTTGATATCACAAGAGACCAGATAAAGAAGAACTACGGCATTGAGGTTCCCGTTATTGGCGAGACAGGACTAAAGCCCAACGACGGTTACAAGCACGCAGAGTGCACAGGCCGCCCCATTGAGCTCTTGTGGGTGGGACGCTTCATACCCACAAAGAAACTCTCCATTGCACTTGAGGCACTGGCAAGAGTAAAGACCCCCAACGATTTCCGCTTGCACATTGTGGGCAGCGGCACTGATGAGGAGGTGCAACAATACAAGAGTCTGGCAGAGAAGCTGGGTGTAAACGGTATATGTACCTGGTATGGCAAGATACCTAACGAACAGGTACAGCGAATGATGAGGGAGAAAGACTTGTTCTTCTTCACAAGTGTGTTCGAAGGTGGTCCTCACGTTATTCTTGAATCCATTACAAACAACATACCCATACTGTGTTTCGATACCTGCGGACAAGGTGTTGTTGTTGACGAGAGCATAGGTATGAAAGTACCTCTTACAAACCAGGAAGAGGGTGTTGTTGCCTTTGCCGAAAAGCTTGACTATATAAACAACAACCGCATACTGCTTGCACAAATGTCGGCAAATTGTACCAAGAAACAACA
>JAZQVQ010000025.1:0-3474 GCA_045631825.1 Eubacteriales bacterium
CCTCCAAACGTCTTGCTAAATTTGTACCAAAGGGAAATACCCAGAAACCACAGGTGTCGGAGGCGACTTTTGGTTCCTTTTCCTCGTGCGGAAAAGGAACTTCTCCACGAATAGTGGCGTAGATTGCTGCGGTCAGCAAAAAACAGACTAAGAGGAAGAAAACTCCCTAACGGAAGTGGAAAAACCTCCTTTCAGAAAAAAGCTTACTAAGAAGAATAAAACTTCCCTTATACCTTTACAAAAAACTTCCTCTAAACAAAAAGCAAAAGCAGAAGATGAACAAGACAGTTTGGACGCACTCTGCAGAACAAAGAATTAGACCTTTGCAAATTTGAAAAAACCACCCTCCAAACGTCTTGCTAAGTTTGCAGCAAAGGGAAATACCCAGAAACCACAGGTGTCTGGGGCGACTTTTGGTTACTTTTCCTCGAACGGAAAAGTAACTCCCCCGCGGATAGCGGGCGTATTTGCTGCAGTCAGCAAAAAATCGACTAAGAGGAATAAATATCCCCCCACGGAAGTGAGAAAATAGACTTATAGAAAAAACAGACTAAGAAGAAAAAAGCATAAAAAAATAAATACAAATTTGTGTTGACTTCCTTTAAAGTATACATTATAATATATTATGTATTATAGTGAGTAATTATGGAGACCTGTGCCCATTGATAAAAATTGCGTAAGAAAAATCTTCGGAGGTTTAAAATTGTCGAAAAAACTCTTGCTTGTAATGAACCCTGTTTCAGGAAAAAAGAAAGCAAACAAATATCTTGCAGACATACTGTCGTTGTTCTCCGAAAACGACTACGAATGTACAGTGTGCGTTACAACAAAACGCAAGAGAGCCAACTCTCTTGTCGAGAAATTCGGCAAGGGAAAAGACCTTATCGTCTGCATCGGCGGTGACGGAACCTTTAACGAAACAGTCTCGGGTATGAGAAACGCACGCATAAATTCTCCGCTTGGATATATTCCGTCAGGAAGTACAAACGATTTTGCCTCAAGCTTAAACCTTTCTTCTACGCCTCTGCAGGCTTGTCGGGATATACTAAACGGAAAAACAATAAGCATTGACATAGGTTTGTTTTGCGGAAGACTTTTTACCTATGTTGCTTCTTTCGGCACTTTCACAAAAACCTCGTATGCAACTCCCAGCGATTTGAAAAACGCCCTCGGGCATCTTGCATATATTCTTGAGGGAGTAAAGGAAATAGGAGACATACGCCCGGAAAAACTTGTCATCGAGCACGACGGAATCACAACCGAAGGTAACTATGTTTTCGGTGCTGTGTGCAACACAAGGCGAGTCGGCGGAGGAGTTCTCAGGTTCAGCGATGACGTTGTCGATATGTGCGACGGACTTTTCGAGGTAGTATTAATAAAAATGCCTACCAATCCTGCCGATATGATACAGCTTCTTATGGATTTGCAGTCAGCCAACCCCGACGGAGCTATGTTTGACTTTTTCAGAAGCTCGGATATTAAGATAAAAACAAGCGAAAGTATGAACTGGACTCTTGACGGAGAATTTGAAAAGGGCAAAGAATTTATAGAAATAAAAGTAATCAAAAACGCCATCTCGATGATTGTTCCCGACAACAATAGAAAATAAATTTTTCAAGGACTTATTTTTAAATGAGCAATATTAAACTTCAAAAATATAAGACAAAGCAACGTTCCCTTGTTCTTGACATCTTAAAGCAAAACAGTGACAAGCACCTTACTATCGAGCAAATTTCTCTTTTGCTGATAGAAAATTCTACACCTGTCGGTACTACCACAATTTACAGACAGACAGAAAAGCTCATATCCGAAGGTCTTGTCCGAAAATACTTGTCAGACAGCACAGACAAGGCGTGCTATCAATATATTTCGTCGGACAAATGCAGTGAGCATTTTCATCTTAAATGCACAGTATGCGGAAAACTTTTTCACGCAAATTGTCAATTCTTAAGCAATATAAATAAGCATATTTTTGAACACCATTCTTTCCTTGTGGATAATACAAGAACTGTTTTCTACGGGGTTTGCTCGGACTGTTCGGATTGCTCGGATACAAATAAAACGGAGAATTAAAATGAATAAAGGCAAAAAACAAAAAAATGCTCGTTTGTTGTTTATAATAAATCAAAGCTTCAGGCTTATTACTGTTTTTATATTTTGTTCGGTTATCATAATAAGCGGAATTTTGTTTTTTGTTTTGCCGAAGAATAAGGTGTCTGAACTTGAAAGACGAAAGCTTGCTTCTTTCCCTGAATTTACTGCGGAAAATCTCTTTTCGGGTAAATTTACCGACGAGCTTTCTATATATATTTCCGATAATTTTATCTTCCGTGATGCACTTGTTGAAAAAAGCTTCAAGCTTGAAAACAAGCGTGGAATTCGTCCCGATGGGGTTAAATTATACGGCGACAATATGACGGAAAACAATACAAGCGTCAAAGAAAAGCTTTCCGCTGATGCAGAGCTTGATTTTTTACGTCCGTCAAAGCCTGACAAAGTAACTCTTGCTCTGGGAGAAGACTCCATTGCAAAAAGACCTTCTTCTTTTGACATAATTACCGACCCGTCTGAATATGCCGACATCACAAAAGCAGACCTTACGGGCGAGCAGAGAGGTGCTTTGTTTACAATAGGCGACACGGCTCTTGAAATTTTTTACGGAAATTTCAATGTCGCAAAAGATTACGCAAACACAATAAATTCGTTTAGAGAGAGTCTGCCACTGGGTGTCAGAATTTTTGATATGACAGTCCCTACCCATTTTGAATTTGGACTTCCGTCAAAATATAAAGGCTCTTACGGACGTGATCAAAAACCGTTTATTGACGAGATATACTCCTTACTTGATTCGGGTATAACTGCCGTTGATGCTTACAGCAAAATTTCAAAGCACTACAACAAAGGCGAATATTTATATTTCAGAACAGACCATCACTGGACAAGCCTCGGTGCGTACTATGCATATACCTCCTTTGCCGAAAGTGCAGGTTTTAAGCCTGTATCTCTTGACAGATACGAAAGCGGAAAAATAGACAAATTCTTAGGTACGTTCTATTCTGCGACATACGATTCGTTTCTCTCGCAAAATCCCGATTTTGTAGATTATTATATTCCATTTACAAATTATAAAATGACAAATTACAGGCAGGACGGCGTTACAACCTACGAGGGCACTGTAATATACAAAAATGTTTCCTCAGTTTCCGGCGGTTATCTTTGTTTTATGGGAGGAGACATACCGCTTGCCGTTATAGAGACAGACAACAATTTCGGCAACAGCATAATTGTTTTCAAAGAATCATACGGAAACGCATTTATTCCGTTTTTACTTGCTCACTATGACACAGTTTACGTTGCCGATATAAGAACGTTTCCATTTGATGCAATAAGCTACATTACCGACAAAGGTATTTGTGATGTTCTTTTCTGCAACAACATTATGACAGCCTGCACTCCGGCAAGAGTTTTGAACAT
>JAZQVQ010000026.1:0-14734 GCA_045631825.1 Eubacteriales bacterium
TCCGACTTCCAATTACATAATATAAAAGACCAAAAGAAAAGGAGTGGCAGTGCCACCCCAATTCTATTGTTATTATTTTCTTAGATATTCAGTAATAAATGGCAGTTCTATATTTACTCCCTGTACTCCCCATCTGTAAATGTTGCTGATGTTTGTGAATCCAGTTCCAGTAGTACCCAGAATTTTTACCCAGAGGTACACATTACTGTCATTGTTGTCTTGGTCTTGTGCTACTGCGAAGGAAGCATCGTATGTCACATAATCAGTGCTTGAACCAGTGCTTACAAAGAACTTGCCGTTCACCCAGTCACGGGGTCTGGGACTATAAAATCCGGTAAATTCTGCCATATTGAGCAGTTGTGCGATCTTATAGTTATCGTTCCCGTTCAAGCTGAAAGTGTCACTCCCGAGGTTGATTACTTTGAAGAAACTGTTGGACAGATGGAAGTTTCCGTTTTTAAGGAAAGCAGTCATAAATCCATTAAATTCCGGTTGTGCGTTATTGAGTAAGAATTTGAAGTTAATTAGGTCATGTCCCCTTTCATCCAAGAAGAACTGTGGAGAAGAGTTATTAAGGCATCTTACTACTGATATTGCGATAGCATACTGTCCAGTCTGTAACGGGTGTATCCCGTCACTGGAAAAATAGTTTGTATTTGCAAGTGCTTTTGAAAGGTTGCTGAACTGGAAGTCAGCACTGGTTTCGTCATAGGCAACATACACTTTGGAAAGAGCAAATTGTGTTGTTTTATTTGTAGTGAATCCTATTCCAAAAATGTGGATTCTTGAATTAGGGAAACATGTTCTTATTTTTGTGCAAGCAGTAGTAATCCCTGTTTGAATACGGCTTGTGTTTTCACTGTACAGATAATCGTTATATCCAAGTCCGACAACAACATCTGTTACTGTTTCCGGATTATTGATGTTTTCGTATGCCTGTTGGACGAGGTTGGGAACGTAACGAAGTCCCTGTCCAGAATCCTGTCCGAATCCCGCACCACCCATTGAAGAATTATACCAGTCTTCACTACTCAACCCCATGAAGTTTTTTACCAGTTCACACCACGGGGTAAATGTTCCATCTGGTGTCCATCCCTGTCCATAACTGTCACCGATGAATACAATTCTACGAGCATGAGATTCAGACAAAATTTCATTAAATCCACCGTTTTCGACCGCTTCTTGGATTGCAACAGGAAGTTCAGTATCAATCTTTTCCTGTATTTCCTCGTCAATGTTATCTACATATTCTTGGAGATTTTCTACTGTTTCTTCTACTGTGTCAAGTCGTGTCCCGTACTGCTGAACATGTTCTTCATTTTCTTTTGTAACTTTGATTACCCAGTCCATGTTCATGTCATGGATGTTTGAATACGGGAAGTTCTCACCGAAAGCACCGATATTGCTTGGCATGATCTATCTCTCCTTTCTTAGTAAACCAAGACACAAAATCGCATCTTGAACTCATCAGTAATTATATCATACAGATTGAACTTGTCCACTTCTCTCTGTTCACGAATAAGTTTCTGTGTAGTAGTCACACCGATGTTACCATGTGCATGAAGTTCGTGTTCACCATCGTTCTCCGTTACAATGCTCTCTCCGTGAGTTAATGAGCCATTCCGAGTCTCTGTCTTGCCGTAGGTGATAGTTCCCTCAGTATTGATTGTCTCGCCGTAATCATGCCTGTTTTCAGCTGATTCTGAGTCCCTTGTCTTCTTCACCAGTCCGTCCGAGTCTTGTGTGGGTTGATTGTTATATCCCGCTATGAAGTGATCTGCATCACGGACACCAGTGTCCACATCCTCTCCACCATGAGTTATATCTGTTTCGGAAGTATCGCTACCAGTGGTCGCAGTGGTATCTGTGTGCGTATCCGTACCGCTATGTGTAGTGCTACCGCTACCAGAGTCACTACCCGTTTCGTAACGGTTATAGTTCTCAATGGGGTTGTAGTCGTACTGGGTTGTAGCATAGAGTCTGTTCCAGACATCAATCTGGGTTGCACTCCATACTCCCAGAAGACTCTTAAATACAGTGGGGTTTGCGTAGAGGACTTCCAGTTCTGCGGTTTCTGCAAGTATGTTGTTTATGAGTGTGTTTCTGTCTAACTGGGATGGAATCTGCATAAGGTCAAATAGTGTATTGTCCCAGTTAAATAAACCCATAGGAGATAACTTAGCGGTTCTTCCCATAATACATCTCCCCTTCTTCCCTGTTTGTAACAATCAGTTCTTGCGGGTCGTGTCTCCAATCAACAGTGATGGAAGTACCGAAAAGTTTATTTGTGTCTTCCGCACATTTTTTAAGTTGTTCAAGCCAGAGTTCACACTTAGTGATTGTCTCTACGTTGTTTGCGTTTACCTCGTCCGTTATCATGCGTTCTCGCTTTTCTGTATTTGCGTTTGGGATTCCCACATCTGTATCGAACATAGCCTCTATCTTTCGCATGTCTGCCAGTACATCCGATACAATGTAGTTACCACCGATATTCTGCTGAAAGACATCCCACAGTGGTTTACCTTCCGCATCAAAAAGTGTGTTTCCTACTGCTACTGCGGGTTCTCCACCCGCTACCTTGTCAAAGAGTTTTTTATAGGTTTCTGCCTGTTGTTTGTTCTTGGCGGGGAATACGAAAGACAAGTGACTGTTCAGAAGGTTGACACTTGCAGTTTCCGCACACAGAGCCATCATATCCGCATAGTAGTTTACAAGGTCTGTGATACTTCCCCAGTCCGGTTGAAGTTTGAATATCGTACATTCCTGTCCAATACGGGGTTCAAGAATACCTTTCAGTAGGGGATTGGATATTGTTAGGTTTGTAGGTTGATAGTAAATATCATACCCATAGGGGATACCCGCTTGACAGATAATACCATACTTATCTGTTTCAATTACTCCTACACATCCCCATGAGTAGAGAACGTATAGGAAGTAGTCTCTGTTGAATGTTTTCGGTAAGTTCCACTTGAATACTGAGATTGCTTTCTGGAAAAGGTATCTGCGGAAGAAACTTTGAAGGGCAGTGTTTTTGACATGAACAGTGGAAGGTGAAAATGAAGAATTGTACATGTTAATGTAGTCATAAGTTTCTGGCACTCCGTACCCTACATCCATCGGCATACTTTATACATCCCCTTTCTCTTTCGTGCCATAATATAGTATAACCATGCGGGAAGTGTTTGTCCAATCATTCCGTAATAGTATCGTGCTTTTGCCTGTCTGGTAGCAGTATCACTACCACCTCTTTCATAGCAGTATTGCCATACTTTTGCAAGTGTTTCTGGTGTAGCGGTTGAAAATACATAATCATTCCATGTCCATGTTACACCGTCAACTACACTTGGAAGAAATTGTGCGTTCGTTTGATATTCTCTAAGTAGACGGTAACATTGCAGTTCGCCATCATACCATTGTTTATTGTTACGAATTGCAAATGAAGCAAGTTTTTGTCCTATTGGTGGAGTCTGTCCGTCCCCTGTCCACTGTACCATTCCAACACCGAGAGTATGTATGTCAAGACATTGTGTATTTGTAATCAGTGATGGATAACCTCTGTTTTGAATAAAGGCGGGGTTAATACTCGATTCTACATCCATGTTACCAAGAATACCCGCTATTGCTTCTCTTGTCCAACCTAAGTTAGAAAGATACTGATTTACGAGTATTGCGTTTGAGTCTCTATGTTGCTGAGTCAAATAGGTATCTGTGCTTATCCAATACCCGTTATATAGTTCAGCGTTCATTCTATCACTCCCAGAAGAAACCTTGTAGCATATAATTGTGTATTGTGGTGATTTCTTCATCAAAAGCATTAAAATCTACTGTTGCTTCACCACATTTGATGAATCCCGCCAGTGTGCTTATCTGACGGACACCGCATAGGGGTCTTCCCATTTCCGCATTATCTTCGTCAACGATATATACGAATCTGGAAGTTAATCTATCATAGTGTCCAATCAGACGTTCAAAGGCAATGAACGAGCCATTTACACCCTCAGATGTCACTGCGGGAGCAAGTTCAGACAAAGCACTTCCGACTGTTCCCAGAAATGCCAGTCCCGCTCCACCAGAGCCGAACGCCGCACCCGCCACTGCCGTTCCTGTGAGTCCAGACAGTCCAGTTTTGATTGCACCGATATAGTCACTTGTCATTTGTGCTAATTGAATGGGTACACCGAACATTGCGGTTGTTTCAAAGAAGAAATCAACAAGTCCATATGTAGGGTCGTTTCTTCCGATCTGTAAACATGCTTTTCCGGTAATACCATCCACTTGGATTGTTAGCACGACTTCCCTGTTAGACGGTACATATGATGGGTCGATCTGGAATGAACCGAATGGTGCAATAGAGCATGTAAATCTGGTATATGGTGCATAGTTAAGATATGCACCTCTCGATATTGACTGTGGATGAATGGGAAGAGTGAGTGTGTAGCTCTGCCTGTATCCCACTCTACTCGTGAGTGGTTTCCCCGTCCCTATTGTAGTCCACGGACCAACATTGATTGACACATCAGTTGTGGAAGTAATATCAGATACATCAATAGGAAACCAATAACAGGAAGTGATATATTGGATAGGGTTGATAATACTCTTTGCCACATCGTGAGTGAGTTGTGCAGTAGATGAAGAACTGTTTGGGAATCCGATATTATCAAAGAATGTGTCACTCATAAGATAGTTCAAAAGATTGTTAATTTGAGTCTGAGTCATTGCATAGTAATGTACTGCACCACCCACATTAGTGGAAGAAGCACCGGAAATTACACCCAGAATATACGTTCCATCGTCAATATTCCAACCAGTTGACCACGGAGCAGTAATGACTTGATTCTGGGTAACGAACTGATTCTTAGCGGGGTACATTATGTCAATGATAGTCCCGTCATAATATGGTCCAGTTTGTCCCTGTGCTAATCCCGCACACCTTTCAATATATGCGAATGTATCACCAATATGATTTTTGTAAGAAGCAAGTGTATCAACATTCAAATAGACTGTCCAAAGTCCATCATTCCACACCCAGTCTTTCACGAAGTAGTACCGTTCAAATGACGGAATATAAGCGTATGTCATCACTGATGGGGCATTTTGAACCGGAATGTTCTGTATATCAATTACAGGATTCATAATACTGCAAGGGTCTTTCAATACACCGGACAGTGTATGCTTTGCCACTATTCCGCCTTCTACGGGTCTTTTCGTACTGTTCAGTCTCTTTGTAAAGTTCACATAGAAGTCCATTGTAATTGCCATTTTATACCTCCGTAAAAGAAAGGCGGGAAAGGTCAACACCCGTCCCGCCAGTAGTTGGATTTGGTTTATGCCAGAAGGAACACAACACCCTTTTCAGTGTTGTCACTCGCACACCGAATCCGCATGTTATGGAATACATTCCTGTACTCGCCACTGGGGTTCGTAGGAGTCATGTAAGTGTGGTGCTTAATCATGCTCCACCCCATAGCCATATCATCAAACAGAACTCCGAAGACTCCCGCCTGTTCAATGGCACTACCCGCAGTGGTCACTACACCGGAAGTGTTCGTGTAGGTGGGTTTCACATTGATGGAGTCCGGTGCGTTAATGCTCTGCCAGAAGTTCACCGTTTCCACATCACCACCCAGTTTCAGATAGTTATCATGGAAGGTGGTGGCAAGCACTCTGCTCTCCATAGCGAAGCGGTACTTAGCCAGTTCATAGAAGTGCTGTTTCTGGTAGGGAGTCGCACGATAGATAGGCTTACTGGAAATGGTGGTCTGGTACTTGACAGAGTTCTCACGAAGCATAGATGCAATCTCCGCAATCTTGCCATATGCCCACTGCATGAAAGCGGGATAGTTATCCGGTAGCATAACAGTAGTAGCGGTAAAGGCATTTTGCGATCCAGTCAGTCCCAGTTCCGCATTATACAGTGTAACCAGTTTCACTACACGGGAACTGTCATTTTCTGCCAGAAGTCCACCGATGAAGTTAGTTACCAGTGTGCGGGAAACATTGTCCTTTACCATTTCCACCTTGTTGTTTTCATCAACGGTGTGCATGGCAATGAACTGCATCAGTTCTTCCGGACCACGGAAAGCGGTTTCAAGCTGATCTTCAAAAATGGTGTACTGGTCAGAGAACACGGACTGCCCAGTGAAGTAGGTTTCCACGAACTCCCGCTTGTTAATCTTCCACGGGTCTACGGAAAGTCCATTGCCAGTGGGATTGCTACTTTCGGTGGCATCATAGGTTACGGGATACTTGTACGCATTGTTGTCCATCCAGTCAGATGCAACAATGTTCAGCTTCCGCATGAATTCACCCCATGTGGGAAGGTCTTTTTCCAGTCCCGTCATGGTCGCACTCCACGGACGAATATTGAAAATCGTCCGTCCGCACAGATTCAGCAGAGCATTGTACACCTTGTCTTTACTCGCTGAAATGGCAGTGGTGGCAATGGAAATGAAACTCTGGGTATTGGTGGCAAGGGCACTTCGTCCCGTTGCCTGTTGCGTGATAGCGTTCAGAACAGTGCTTGCCTGTTCAAAGGTAGACGGATTACCCATTATTTAGTCCCCCCTTCGGTTTTCTTGACACTCCTTGTGGAGTTCTGGGTTTCGGTAGTTTCTGCGGGTGTCTCCGGTTCAGACGGGGTTACTTGTGCTTCAAGAGCAGTGGCAATCCGTCCCAGATAACCCAGAAAAACAGTCACTTCTGACTTATCCATTCTGATTCCCCCTTGTCGGTTTAATGATGTTTGCCATTACGTTGTCCAGATTTGCTCCTGTCTGGACAGGCATGGAAGAAGAAGCAATGGCATTTGCCTGTACCGCACTGGTCAGTCTCGCAATCTCCCGCATTACATCCGTCATGGAAGGTTGTGCCTGTTCCGGTGCGGGTGCGGGTGTGGGTTGGGGTGTGGGTTCGGCTACGGCTACGGCTACGGGTGCTTCTGCTACTGCGGGTGTCTCTACGGGTGCGGGTGTGGGTGACGGTACGGGTGCAGAAGTTTCTACTGCGGGGGTCTGTACTGGTACTGTTTCCATTGCCGTGATTTCTTCTTTGGTATAGCCAGCATCGAGAAGTCTGATAATGCTCTTAGCATCCATGTGTTATAATATCTCCTTTCAGTTCATTTGTCAAAATTGACAGTCGTTCGATACACACAGTAATTTCGGACAGAATACTCGCAATGTCGTTCCCCTTCTGGGAGTAATCTATCACGGTGGGTAAACCAACATGTGTAAAGGCATCCAGTGATCTGTACCCAACCCCGTCCCGCTTTGTCTTGGTGGAACGGGTTGAGTCCCGTACAGGAGTGGAACTGTCTGGGTCACAGTAGATAGCAACATGGGTCGCATTGCCCTGTCCATCGTGGTATCCCCTTTCTGTCTCTCCACCGTCATTCTTTACGATGAATAACCACGCACCATCTGGGATATGTCCGAATTTATCCAGTGCATCTTGGATAGTTCCCTTCCACTTTAATGCGTTTCTCCACATGTCGTTACTGCCCTTCCAGTTATAGCGTTTCCCGTCACTGTTCCGCACACCACAGTCAGCGAGAACTTCTTCTGCAAAGGCTTGACAGTCCATCTTGGAATACGGGATATTGTCATACTGCGGGGAACGTGCCTGTGTTGCGTATTCCTTTCCCGTTACCATGAACTCACTCCTTGTCAAGTCTGTCTGACAGTCTGGTTAACGCAATCGTGTTGTTATTGATTGCCTGTGTCAGTTCCTTACTCTGTTGTGCGGACGCTTCTGAGAAGGTTGCTTTCATTTCATAAATGGCATCCTTCAATTCCGCAACTTCTTCCCTGTGTGACTTGTTGTTTTTAATCATCATAATAAACAGTGCGATACAACAAGCAATCGGAAACCCTACTGTCTGAATGAGATTAACAACATCCGGTGTCTGTACTACCACTTCATTCATACGAACTCCCCCATAATTCATAAAAATATGGTGGGCATCCTTTGTGACTGTGCGGAGTCATGCCCGCCCTTCCGAGGCTTGCACTGGGCAGGATACCCACCGGATTTATTATAATTGTTTCACATGAAACAATCAAGGGGTGTCCCAATATTTTATGAATAATTTCTCAGCCAGTACATCCTCAAAGTCTATTCCGTTGCTTATGTACAGTTCCCAGTGCGATCTAAATGATCTCTGGTAGTGCATCCGGTCAGCATCAGACAGGGAAAAGGTAGTGTTGAACACACCGGAAAGGTGAGTAGTAGCATACAGTCTAAGGTCTGACTTGTGCCGATAGATACACAACTCACCAATGGAGCAAACCGGAATAAACTCGTTCAGCGGACGGGGTTTTACATGACTTCTATCCACATTGAAGTCGTTGTCCAGTGCCATGTTTGCGAAACTCGTTCCAGTAGTAAGACGGTAAAGTGCGGTGTTTGCTTTCTGTTTACTCACCGGACTCCTGTGTAACATGATTAGCTGAATACCACGCTTTTCATCTATCCACCTATCCGTGTTCCCCTTCTGCATCTTGTCCGCAATCCGTATAAGTCCCAGATATTCAAACATGGGATTAGTAATGTCATTTGCGTTTGCCAGACAGAGTAATTGAATGGGTGGTTTTCCTTTCAGTTCACGGTTTCGGTTCATTGTTTCATAAGCATTAAGAACTGCTTCTGCTTCGTTCTTCAACAGTCGTTCGTGCTTCTCTGGAATGAACTCGTCATAGATAATCAAGTCAAGGTCAGAAGCATCGAAACCACGCATGTTTGATATAGTAGATAACGCACAAGTATATCCTATCTCATGTTCGATTTTTTCAACATCACCAGACAGTTCATAAAAAGCACTGTTGTACTTGCTTATCCTGTGTACCATGACATTCCATCCAAGGTCTTCATTTAATGGTTTGAAGACTGAGAACTCCGGTTTACTGATAAGGTCTGCTTGGGACTGTGTTCTCCGCATCAGCATGAACTTCTTCTCATCTTCCTTTGCGGTCTTTAAGGAAGTGTAGGTTTTACCAGTCCCCCGCCCACCCACCAGAAAATTAAAGGGATACCCGCAGTCGAGTATCCCCTTAATGTTTACATAACCGGACGGGTCATATATCCTCATGCGATGTCACAAGTGATGTACTCACGACCGCCCTTGGACTTGCCACTGCCCACCTTGAACTTAGTGGGCGGGACTTCGTTACCCGCTTCGTAGATTGCCATGATGTCGGAGAAGTTCCGAACGAAGGTCTTGGAGTTGGTAGCGTACCGGACACCCGCCACAGTCTCCACTGCGAGTACGTTCATCAGTTCACCCTTCTGGTCTTCGTCTTCATACAGAACGAACTTGGCAATGTCGAGGACTTCGCCTTTGGCATCACTCATTTTCTGGACATCGTTCCCCTTGGTCAGAGCGTACATGTCAGCACTGGTGAGTCCTTCGGTCTTACGGATGATCTTCATAGTTTGTGTTCCCCTTTCAGTATTGTATTGGATTGTTGTCGTGGTGATGACGGGTCTTGGCACAGTCCGGTTCGTTGTTAGCACCCGTTCCGTTCTGAGTACCAGTGTGAGGTGTTTGGTAGTTCTGACGATTTGGTTTGCACACGGGGTGCAACCGTCCACGCTCGCCGTCAATCACCGTAATAATATTATCAAATAACAAAGGGATTGTCAAGATAATTTTTAGCGAATTTTATAATTCTTTCGTATTCTCCTGTGACTCCCAGTGTGTACTCCGATGGAAGGATAGCAACGTTAGCAGTAATGCGAAGAACATGTCCTTCAATCTCAATTTCCTGTATCGTAGGTGAATCATTAAAAACTGCCATAGTCCCACCCGCCTTTCGGAAGACAAAATCTTCCTCAAAGGCATCGAGTCCACCATGTTCATCCAGTTCCTTCCCGCCCTTCTCTTTATTGACTCCCGCAATCGTGCAATGTGTCCTTCCTTTACCGATCTTTGTATAGATGTATTCCGTTTCTCCAATTTTCACTGTCTCCTTCCATGTCTCTGTCTCTGTCTCCATATATGCGTACTTCTTCGCTCCCAGTGTCTTGAAGTGCTTATAAGCAAATCCCGTATCCTTCCGGTCTTCGTTCTCAAACACTCCCATATAATGAGTCACACCGGAAGGGTCAGTTGCCATCGCCCCAGAACTAAGACATTCAGCAATCCTATCCCTGTTATACCCACTCCAATCAACACTGCCAGTGTACTTAACACTATCAGTATCACAGTAAATAAAATCAGCACCTTTCGTATCGTGAACAAGTCTTATCCCTTCTTCCAATCTTAATCTACTCCATGCAGTTACCCAAACACCCCACTGATAAGCCAGAAACGCTTTACTGTTACTCTTTTCCAGAATCTCAGCTTTTCTCTGTTCAATCCATTCAAAGTCTTCTTCATTCAACTTCTCGCCATTCTCGATCTTATCATGGAAGTGGTTTGCTATCTCGTCTTCCCAATCACCTTCCTGTGAGAATATAATCTTGGCTTTACACGGGTCTTGTGCTAACATGCCATACAGTGCGTTCAGCAGTGCCTTTGACTTATCATAGTAGACTTCCATTCCTTTGACTCCTTTCAGTTCCGTCTTGTCCTTGTAGTATTTGATTACTTCGTCAATAAGCGGTTGTGGCAATTTCTTATAAGATGAATACCATCCTTCTAAAAACTCAATATCGTCAATCTTATATTCCTGTGAGATAATGTGTAAATCAATATCCGTTATGGTCGTTTCCAGACTATCCGCTGACAGAATCCGTCCATTATCCGCATCTACCATTTTCAAACCATCAACAACATAAACGGGTCTTTTAATCTCACGGCATTTATCATTACTGAGATACGGACATCCCCAATATCTGTCCCGTAACCGCACATTTATCAATTTCACTCGCAAAAGCAGTGCCTTATGCCGAATTTTGATGCACCGAGCAATATATTCATCATTCAAGTCACTGGGTGCGATTCTGGTAAATTCAGACATCGGAAACTCACAATTACACATAACTGCGGGATATGAACTACTCCTATCAGCACTATGCACATCATCAACTATGTCACCAGTGTAGTAGCGGTTTGCATGGGTATTCCCACCCCTAAACGCTTCCCGCAGTGCCTTGTACAGTGGATAATCCGGTAAGATGGAATATACGAAACTGTGATGGATACCGTTCCGCATTGCCCTTTTAGCGTTTCTTCTGACATATCCAGTAGAAGTCATTGGAATGGTAGCCAGTGTATCTCCGTCACGTTCCATCAGAGCATTTACCGCTTCTACCAGTCCCAGAACATCATTCACGCAGTATTCCAGTTCTTCACCTTCAATCGATGTCCACGGATACCGCTTCTTTGAATAGTCAAATTCTTCACCGGACAACTTCTGGTGTTCTACACCCATCCTCTTTGTGAACTGCCCAAGACTCATGTTTGTGAGTCGATAAGAACACCGAAACTCAAACTTGTTCCACATATCAGCTTTCAGCACCTTACGGCTACCGATAGCGAATATGTCGTGGGGTTGAAACGCATATACTCCCTTTATGAAACTCATCTCGTAACTGAGATTATGAACGTATACCACAAGCCATCTATCATCTGGGAGTACCGCTTCAATCCTCTTTTGAAGTTCCAGAAATTCATCCCATGTCCGTCCAATAACGACTACATCAGTCGAAAATGCCCACTGCCATATATACATGACAGACTGCCGAATATCATCCAGTAGAGTTGTCTCAATATCAAAAGCAGTGGTTATTCCCATATAATGCCGTTTTTGTCCAGATGGGTTTCCTCTCCGGTTCTTAACCAGAGGACAGTCCTTGAAGTAGGTTTCTGGGTTGAACTCCGCACAGTTCACTACCATATATTACCATCCCGCACTTTTTATAAATCTGTCCATATTGAACTTCCCTTTGTGCTTTTCCCTATACGTTTCCATATCGGCTTGTACAGTCCCCACATTTTCAAGGAAGTTCCCCAGATGGTCTAATACCTTGTTGAAGTCTTTCTTACTGAGTGAAAGTGTGCTATCAGCTAATTGAAGTATTTTGTCTGAGCCGTAAATCGAACTAATTTTCAATCTTCGTGTTTCGTTCATTATTCGGATAAACCGCTGATAGTTCCGTTTGTTTAATGGCTTTTCTCCCTTTTCCACGGGTTCTCCGTCTTCGTCTTCTTCATCACCCGCACCAAGTGCCTTGTTAATGGTGTCCATTGTCTTCTTCTGTGCTGACTTCTGACCGGATATTGTACTTCTTCCTGCTTTGACGAAACTCGCTAACTCTTGGAACGCTTTCGGAAGGTCTTCCGCTGAAATCTCACTCAGCTTCGGAAAACCCGCTTTTATTACCGTTCCTTTATCCGTTTCCAGACTGTATGACTGCTTTCCACTCGCAGTCCAGTCCCAGTCCTTTTGAAGTCTCTGGACACGCTTTTGTGCCACATCACGCATACGGGTGTACTCGCTCCGCAGTGCCTTGATGTCTTTCCGAGCAAGAGTCTCAGCACCGGAAGTCGTGTAGTAGGACGGTTTGAACTTAAACTCAAACTTTGCCATTACTGCTCACCTACCACTACACCCAGACTGCCCAGATAGTCACGAATGGCACTGGAAACCATAGCACTGCGGTTCATGTGGTAGTGGTCACAAACCTCTTCCATTCTCTCAAACAGAGAAACAGGAAGGGAGACAGAGATAATCTCCCTGTCTCCTTTACGGGTGCTACTGTTGTCCTTCTTCATCTTTCCATGTCTCCTTCCAATTATTTTCCAGAATCCTCTGGTGTGCCAGTTGGCACAAGTTAATAATAGTCATATACTCATCATTCGTCAAGAAGGAATCCCAGAAAGCACACCGGAGAATAACATGGAGTATTTCATCGCCAGACTTCAAACCATAGTTGGGTGCGGACGCAATGCGTCCTGTGTAGAAGTCAAATACTCCTTCATGGGATACGGGGGACTTGCACAGGGGAGTTCCATCACCAGTAATCTTCATACAAACATCTCCTTATAATGTTCAATATTACCCCATGCGATGTCAAAAGCATCATGCCGAGTATAATGCCGTTGCTCACATTCTTGATAATCTGGAACACCGAAAGCATACATCATAGGAAAACCCTTTTTCTGATAATAGACTTCCCACACACCACGAACATTCCAGTTTTCCATGTGGGTTGGTTCATAGAATATATGAA
The DNA here is from genome assembly GCA_045631825.1 of Eubacteriales bacterium. GTDB lineage: Bacteria > Bacillota > Clostridia > Oscillospirales > CAG-382 > UMGS1387. The sequence continues at coordinate 13,174 of JAZQVQ010000026.1, forward strand.
CACTCCACACTCTTTTCCTTTCATGGAACGAAAGGATGTTGACAGACTCACCACGCAATGCCATATACGACACTTCCTTTCTTCTGTCCATCTGGGACAGACTGCGAGGAACGGAGTCCGTTCCCCGTCTGTCCATCTCAGACTGTGAACCATTTGTCATAATCCGATGTCGCACAGTATCCCGCCATAGCATCAAATAACTCTTTTACCAAATGAAGTTTCTTTTGCCAGATGCCTTCTTTATCATCAACATCAACAATAGCAACCCCGCTCATTAAATCAATTTCCACTTCATAATCCAAGCAACCACCAAACCGCTTTTGTCCTTCATCAGTTAACACCATAGGTCCGCAGAACGCAATGGCTAAATCTTCGCAGACATTATCATATACATCAATGTCTACTTCTTCCTTGATAAATTCCCGTACAGTTGTTTTCATGGTATATACCTCTCTTTCTTCTGTCTCTGGGACAGACTGCGAGGAACGGAGTCCGTTCCCCGTCTGTCTATCTCAGACTCTCACACCTATTGTCTGAATCATTCCATTGACTGCGGGTCTGGTTTCGTCAGTTTTGAGATTATAATCCAATCCCTTCCTGTACTTATCCCGCAAGAACTGGTAACTTGCGGTGTAAGGGTTGCCACTCAGATAGTCACTGGAATATTCACGCAAGAACCAAGTAATTTGTTTGGAAGTCGTTGTGCTGAACTCACCATACAGATGAAACCACCCGTCAGAACTGATTTCACACACAATAGTTTCATACGATACAAACTGAATAGTCCCATCTTCCAGTTTAGTATATCCGCATTGTGCATACGGATGATTCCGCAGTCCATGACCTACCCAGACTGCTCTGTCATACTGGTAGTAACCAGACTGACAATGTGCAATGTACGTTTTACCCATTTGTCTACCCTTCCTTTCTTATTTGTGCCTGTTGGCACTGACTACAAGGGATGGTGTCCATCCCCTGTCTGTCAATGTCAGCACTGCTCCTCTTCTTCCCTCTCGTCAACACAATCTACTTCAAAGGACTGACGAGACCAACAGTCATATTCAAAGTCGTCTGTGAAGTCATCCAGATTGTCATCCACATAACGCTTTGCGTCATACTCATCATCAATGTCATCATAATCATCAGTGTCAATAGTGACAGTGTGCTCATGTACTTCCTTGACAACGATTGTGAAGATTTTACGCTTTTTACTGATTTTGAGATAATCAGTATTGAGATAATCATCAATCTCGTCATTGTCTACTAACATGCCGATAAGATTTTTGAGTGCATCCAGTTCATCTTCACCAGTTGCCTTGATTTCCTTGTCTTCCGGAAATCTGATTTCCACTGAACCCTTGAATTTGTATTCCATAGTGATGTCCTTTCTGGTTTATTGGGTTTTCCTTCCCTTTTCTTGACTATATTTTATCAGATTTAATAACCATTGTCAATTAAGAAAATCAAAACTAATTATGCTAATTTTATTAACTCATTGTAATAATATTGTAACATTTGGGGAAATGCCATGCCTGTCTGACCACCTATATTATGTAATGGG
>JAZQVQ010000027.1:0-17013 GCA_045631825.1 Eubacteriales bacterium
TTGGAGTACTTAAGCCTTATTTCGAACAGTTGCCGGATCAATTTACAAATGCAGGTATTGCTGAGCAAAATATGACATCGGTTGCGACAGGAATGGCTTTAGAGGGAAAGACGGTATTCACATATTCAATAGGAAATTTCCCTACATTAAGATGCCTTGAACAAATAAGAAACGATTGTGCTTATCACAACGCAAATGTTAAAATAGTGTGTGTCGGAGGCGGCTTTGTTTATGGCTCTCTTGGCATGAGTCATCACGCAACAGAAGATATAGCAATTATGCGTTCCTTGCCTTATGTTACGGTTGTTTGCCCAGGGGATTTGGTGGAGGCACAGGAAGTTACAAAGGCGATTGTCGCAGTTCAAGGTACGTGTTATCTTCGTCTTGGACGTGGTGGAGAAAAAAGAATCCATGAAAAAATCGATAATTTTAAAATAGGTAAAGCGATTAAAATACGTGACGTGATGGGTAAAGGTAAGGTGGCGGTTTTTTCAACCGGTGGAATTTTGGATGATACAACCGATGCTTGTGACCGGTTGTGCGAACAAGGTTTTGGAATTGAGCAGTACAGTTTTCACACAATAAAGCCAATTGATAAAGAACAAATTATAGACTGTGCAACAAGATGTGACTATATTGTTACCGTTGAGGAGCATAATGTTATCGGAGGACTTGGCGGAGCCGTAGCAGAAGTTATGGCTGAAACCGGTGGTAAGGCAAAGCTCGTGAAAATAGGTATAGATGATAGTTACTGTTCAAAAGTCGGAGATCAGAATTATTTAAGAAAACAGTATGGAATTGACTGTGAATCTATTATAAATAAAGTCAGAGGGTTGTATTAAGATGTCACGTTTATTGTTGTTGGCAAATGATGAAACTACAATTTATAATTTCAGACGTGAAATTGTCAAAGCTTTTGTAAACGCCAATCATCAAGTGTATGTGTCTTATCCTGTGGGTGATAAGACATCTGAAATAGAAGAATTAGGATGTAAGGTTGTAGATTCATCAGTAAACAGGCATGGGACCAGCATAATACAAGATGTAAAATACCTTTGCTATTGTGTTAAGTTAATACGGCAAATAAAGCCCGATTTTGTATTGACATATACGGTAAAACCAAACATATACGGGAGCCTTGCTTGTCAGATTACAAGAACAAAGTATATGAACAATGTTACCGGACTTGGAAGTATACTCCAAAAAGACAGTATAATGACAAAACTTATTTGTTTTTTGCAACGTATAGGTTATAGAAAATCTCGTTGTGTTTTTTTTCAAAACAAAGATAATTACCGGCAATTACTAAATAGAAATGTAGTTAACAAAAATACCCCGTATACGATTTTGCCGGGTTCCGGAGTAAACCTATCCTTGCATAAATATGAGGAATATCCAAAAGAAAAAGATTCTATAAGATTCATTATAGTATCAAGAGTCAGGGAAGATAAGGGGTTTAATGAATTCTTTGAAATGGCTAAATTTGTTAAGAGTAAGTATCCTCAGACAGAGTTTCATATAGTTGGCTGGTATGAGAATGATGAATACAAAAAAATCATTGAGGAACTGCAAAGTCAAAATATTATTTGCTATCACGGTAAGAAAAATCCCGAGCAAGTACATGAACTATTAAAGAATTCACATTGTCTTATTCACCCATCTTATCACGAGGGAATGGCTAATGTCATTTTAGAGGCTTCAGCTACAGGGCGCCCGGTGTTGGCGTCGAATATTCCCGGATGCAAGGAGGGATTTGACGAGGGACAAAGCGGTTTTGGTTTTAATGTAAGAGATACAGAATCGTTGATAGATGCCGTAGAAAAATTTATAAATGTTCCATACGAAGATAAGCAAAAAATGGGAATACGTGCAAGAAGGAAAATGGAAGCAGAGTTCGATAGAAATATAGTTGCTGATATATACTTAAACAAAATAGGTGAAATGGAGGAAAAATAATATGTCCTTGTATCAAAAAATATTGAATAAAGAAGAAAATCTTTCACTTGTTGGATTGGGTTATGTAGGTATGCCAATAGCGATAGAGTTTGCAAAACGTGGTGTAAATGTTATTGGTTTTGACTTGAATAAGGCAAAAATAGAAACCTATAAATCAGGTGTTGACCCGACTCACGAAGTTGGTGATGATGACATTAAAAATAGTACGGTTTATTTTACCTCTGATGAAACGGATTTGAAGAGGGCAAAATTCCATATTGTTGCTGTACCAACGCCGGTAAATGATGATCATACGCCGGATTTGTCGTGTGTTGAAGGGGCATCCAGAATTCTTGGAAGAAACCTTACAAAAGGCTCAGTTGTAGTTTTTGAATCTACAGTTTATCCCGGAGTCACTGAGGATGTGTGTGTTCCAATACTTGAACAGGAGTCCGGACTAAAGTGTGGACAGGATTTTAAGATTGGATATTCTCCCGAGAGAATTAATCCCGGAGATAAGGTTCATCGTCTTAATACAATAACAAAGATTGTATCGGGAATGGATGAACAAACGCTTGATTGTGTTGCTAAAGTATACGAAATTGTTGTTGATGCAGGAGTACATCGTGCAGAGTCAATTAAAGTTGCAGAGGCAGCCAAGGTTATTGAGAATAGCCAAAGGGATATAAATATAGCTTTTATGAATGAATTGTCTATTGTTTTCAATAAATTGGGAATTGATACAAAGGCTGTATTGGAAGCTGCCGGTACAAAATGGAACTTTTTGAAATTTGCACCGGGATTAGTAGGAGGTCACTGTATTGGCGTCGACCCATACTATCTTACATATAAAGCAGAAATGCTAGGTTATCATTCTCAGATAATACTTGCCGGCAGACGTATCAATGATGATATGGGAAGATATGTAGCAGAACAGACTGTTAAAAAACTTATTGCAGCTGAAACACCGGTGAGAAATGCCAAAATAGGTATTTTGGGCTTTACTTTTAAAGAGAATTGTCCTGATACTCGAAATACGAAAATTATAGACATCGTAAAAGAACTTAAAGAATATGGTATTATACCTATAATTTCAGATCCGACGGCAGATGCTGATGAGGCAAAGCGTTTGTATAATATTGACTTTTGTAAAATATCTGATATTAAGGATTGCGATGCAGTAATACTGGCTGTTGCCCATGATGATTTTGCAAAGCTGACAATGGCTGATGTTGATGCAATGTTAAAGAAAGAGGATAATTCAAAGAAGGTTGTTATTGATATTAAGGGAATTCTCAATCGTAAAGAATATGAAAAAGCAGGTTATAAATACTGGCGACTGTAATTTTTTGAGGTGTTAATATGGGATATAAGAATATAGTATTTCCGGAAAATAGTTTATTCCTTGTTACCGGTGGTGCAGGTTTTATCGGGTCAAATCTTTGTGAAGCTATATTGAACTTAGGGTATAGAGTCCGTTGCCTTGATGATTTGTCTACAGGTTTTCAAAAGAACGTTGATATGTTCAAAGAAAATAGTAACTATGAATTCATTAAAGGGGATATTAAGGACTTTGATACATGCTTAAAAGCGTGTGAAGGTGTAAATTACGTTCTTAATCAGGCAGCTTGGGGGAGTGTTCCGCGTTCTATAGAAATGCCATTGTTTTATTGTGCAAATAATATCACAGGGACAGTTAATATGATGGAAGCAGCCAGACAACAAGGTGTAAAAACCTTTGTATATGCATCGAGTTCTTCTGTTTACGGAGACGAACCAAATTTGCCTAAAACAGAGGGAAGAGAGGGAAATTTGCTGTCACCATACGCATTGACAAAACGTGCAGATGAGGAGTGGGCTAAACAGTATACAAAGCATTATGGTTTGCCAACTGTCGGACTGAGATATTTTAATGTTTTTGGAAGACGTCAGAATCCGGATGGAGCGTATGCAGCAGTTATTCCTAAGTTTATTCGTCAACTTTTAAGTGATGAAAAGCCTACTATTAATGGTGATGGAAAACAAAGCAGGGACTTTACATATGTTGAAAACGTAATTGAGGCAAACCTGAAAGCTTGCCTTGCACCAACTCAGGCACACGGCGAGGCTTTTAATATTGCATATGGCGGTAGAGAATACCTCATCGATATTTACTATTGGTTAACCGAGGCACTCGGGAAAAATATTGAACCTAATTTTGGACCTGACCGTAAGGGAGATATTAAACATTCAAACGCAGATATAAGTAAAGCAAAGAGACTTTTAGGTTACGATCCAAGTTACGATTTCAAGAGTGGATTAAAAGAAGCTATTGAATGGTATAAAGAAAATTTGTAGTTGTGATAAATTTCAAAGAAGTAAAAGAGTGATAAAATGACTGGGGAAAAACCATTGGTTTCAATAATAATACCTGTTTATAATGGGGCCAATTATCTGAAACAAGCTATTGACAGTGCATTAAACCAAACCTATGAAAATATTGAAGTTTTGGTTGTAAATGATGGCTCAAAAGACGACGGAGCTACTGAAAAAATAGCATTAGAGTATGGCGATAAAATACGTTATATCAAAAAAGAAAACGGCGGAGTTTCATCGGCATTGAATGTGGGAATCAGAAATATGAATGGAGAGTATTTTTCATGGCTTTCACATGATGATGTTTATGAAAAAACCAAGGTTGAAAAACAGGTCGAACTTTTAGAATCTGTAAATGATGATAATGTGTGTGCTGTCTGCCTTTGCAGACAAATCAACAATAAATCGGAATTTATAAGTAATGTTATAACATTGAATAATATTGAAACAAATCGTGTTTGTTCCGGTAGAGAGATGCTCAAATACATTTTAACGGAGCAGTCATTAAATGGATGTGCCTTGCTTGTTCCCAAAAGGGTATTGGATAATACATCCTTGTTTGATGAGGGGTTGAGGTATAATCAAGATTTTAAGATGTGGATTGATATATGCCTTTGTGGTGTAAAATGGGTTGTCAGTGACGATTTAGGGGTTTTATCACGGATTCACGCACAACAAGTCACACAAACAAGACGTGATTTAATGCATAAGGATTCCGTAACTTACGGCAAAGAGATTATCCCGAAGTTTGCTGTAATCAGTACAAGGGAACAAAACTTTTTATTATATTATGCTAAGATTGGTGCAAAACATAATATAAGTGAAAATGTAAACTATGCGAAGCAACTTTTAAAGGAAAATAAGCTTTATGGTTTATCGCAGAGTATTAAACTAAATGGTACTGTTTTATATGGAAAAATCCGTCCATTTATAAGACGGACTTATTATAAGTTAGTAAAACGTGTAAAAACGCAGTAAGAGGTTTATTAGTGAAAGTATTACAGATTAATGCTTGTTACGGATATTTAAGTACAGGTATAATAGTCGAGGATATTGAAAAACTTTTGATTGAAAATGGCTGTGAGAGTTATATCGGATATCAATCAAAGGCTAAAGAAATGTCAAATGGATACAAAATTGGTACAGGTTTGGATAGAAAATTTCACGGCCTCTATTCGAGAATTTTTGGAAAGCAAGGCTATGTGAGTAAAAATCAAACGAGGAAATTCTTGAAATGGGTAGATGAGATTAAACCTGATATTGTGCACCTACATAATTTACATAGCAATTACTTGAATTTCAATATATTGATAAGTTACCTTGCTGAAAATAATATAAAGACAGTATATACTTTTCATGATTGTTGGGCGTTTACCGGAAAATGTACTCATTATTCTTTTGTAAAATGTAATAAATGGAAAGAAGCGTGTGGTAATTGCCCTAAAAATAAGCACGAAGTTCCGTCGCTTTTTTTTGATGTAACAAGTAAGGTGATAAAGGACAGAACAGAACATTTAAATAAAATATCTGACTTAACTATTGTCAGTTGCAGTAATTGGATGAAAAAACAGGTAGAGCTGTCACACCTGACACCTAAAAAGGTTGTTACAATTTATAATGGTGTAAATACAAATATTTTCAAACCACATGAAAACTCGTTTAGAAAAGATTATTCCTTAAATGATAAATTTGTGATATTAGGTTTTGCAAATAAGTGGTGCCTGGAAAATAATATGGCTGGTGTAAAATCTCTTGTTGAACAGTTAAAGGATGATGAGAAAATTGTCATCGTAGGTTGTAACGAGGAACAAAAAAAATACTTTTCCGCATATAAAAAGGTTATTGCACTAGGGTTTATAAAGGATAGACTTGAACTTTCCGACATATATGCAAGCAGTAATGTATTTGTCAACTTAACATACGAGGACACGCTGCCAACTGTAAATATGGAAAGTCTTTGTTGTGAAACTCCGGTCATAACATTCAATAGCTGCGGCAGTCCTGAACTGGTTTCAAATGAGAATGGAATGGTTGTAGAACAAGGCAATTTTGACGCAATACGTAAAAGTATTGATATAATAAAAAATGATGGAATAAAGGTAGATTATAATAAAGTCAAGGAAGTTTTTGACAGAGAAAAATGTTATAAGAAATATATTGATTTATACAGACAAATAGTAGGGGAAGATAAATGATTTACTATTGTGCGGTGGCACTTTGGCCATTATTAGTAATGCTTGTAAATTATGCACTTGAGAAAAAAGTGGGTATATATAAAGATAAAGAAAAGTATTCTGCTTTCCTTTGTGTATTGCCTATGGCGTTACTGTATGCATTGAGATATAGAAGAATAGGTGCTGATACACCGGGATATGTCAGTTCTTTCTTAAACATAAGAAACTATACATTTAGTGAGTTGTTTGAAAATGAATTCAGACACGAAAAAGGATTTTTATTGTATGAAAAAATAATATCATTGTTTACAGATAATTATACAGTTTATTTTTTGATTACATCAATAATACTGTTTGGTATACTCGGTAGATTTGCCTATAAATATTCGGGAAATGTTTGCGTTTTCTTGTTTTTATTCGTAAGTCTTGGAACGTACCAGTTTTATTTGACAGGATTAAGACAAGCCCTTGCGATGTCAATATGTATGCTTGCATTTGACTATGTTAAAAATAAGAAAGTATGTAAATTTATACTATATGTTATCTTCGCATCATTATTCCATAGGTCAGCAATAATATTTCTTATTGTGTATCCGTTGTGTAATTTAAAAAAAATATCGTCCACAATTATGTCATATGGAATAACAACTGTAGGATTGCTTATTTCATTTACATCATTTAACGATTTTGTAAATGACCTGCTGGGGTACGAATATGGTGTTGAGCAAACAGGTAACGGACAGATATTTTTAATTTTACTTTCTATTTTTATGTTATACTCGCTTTATAATGTACCTAAAATTAAAAAGCGGGGGATAAATACAGTGCCGATAATGCATTTGTCATTTATAACCATAATGCTTTGGGTATTAAGACTTGTATCAAGAGTTGCGGAAAGACCGAGTTATTACTTCATTTGTGGATTGTATGCATTTATTGGTCTTTCGTTTAAATATGGTAGAGCAAAAGAAAATTTTGTAATCAATTTGGGTATAGTTTGCATATCTTTTGCCTTGTTTGTGTATAGGAATCTGGGAACATCAACATATTTATTCTATTGGGCAGCATAGAAGGAAGGTTGTATAGATGAAAATATTGATTACAGGAGCCAATGGTTTTATTGGCAGAAATTTGATTGATGCATTGACAAAGAAATCAAAGGACTACATAATTTATAAATATGACATAAATAATACGATGGATGAGCTAAAGGAATTTACAAAGGATTGTGACTTTGTGTACAATTTTGCGGCGGTACACCGGCCAAAAGATGTTTGTGAATTTGAAAAGGTAAATCATTTGTTTTTTGATGATTTGTTGGCAATGTTAAAAGAGCATAATAATAAGTGTCCTGTCTTGTATACATCGTCTATACAGGCTGGAAATGGGTCTGAATATGGTAACAGTAAAATATCTGCAGAACAGGATCTTATAAAATATGGTGAGGAAACAAAGTCGAGGGCAATTGTATATCGATTGACAAATACTTTTGGTAGATGGGCAACACCAAACCACCATTCTGTAGTTGCTACATTTTGTTATAATCTGAATAATGGGCTTGAAATCTCTGTATCGGATCCGACACATATAATGAATTTCAGTTATGTTGATGATGTTATAGATTCATTTATAATGCAACTGGATAATAAAGTAAAACCGGATGATGATGGAATATATAGAATTGCACAAGATAAGCTATATAGTGTCAGTCTTGGAAAGTTAGCAGATTTAGTCAAGTATTTCCAAAAATGTCAAAATGAAAATCAGAAAGTTGTCTTGAATAATTCCTTTGAAGAAAGATTGTATTATACATATTGTTCTTATGCTGTAAAATAAAATTTGAGGGGTTTAAAAATGAAAATTATCTACATAGCAAATGCATGCGAACATGTTGTCAGACCATTTTGCGATGGTTTGTTTCGTGAATTTGGAGATGACTTTAAATTTTTAGAAGTTATTGGATTAGATCCCTCACGTGCAGGAATAGGTTCTTTGCAGGAAAGAGAATATGTGTTAAATTTGACCGGTGATAGACAAAAAGCAAAGCAACTTTGTAATGAGGCGGATATTGTAATTTTCGCCGGTGTTGATTTGTATTTCATAGAGGATAGAATAAAGCAAAATAAACCCACAATTTATTATTCAGAAAGATTGTTTAAAAAAGGAATTATAAGCCTTTTTAAACCGAAAAATTTCTTTCATATAAGAAATTACCTTGTAAATCCGTCTAAGAACAGTAACTTTTATTTGCTTGCAGCCAGTGCATATGCCGCAGATGATTTTTATCGCATAAACGCTTTTAAGGATAGAATTTTCAAATGGGGTTATCAGGTTCAAGTTTATGAAAAGGATATCGAAAAGTTAATTTGTCAAAAACAAGTTGATGGTTTGCAGTTAATTTGGGTTGGCAGACTTGTTAAACTAAAGCATTGTGACCATGCGATTATGGTTGTCAGCCGCCTGAAGAAGCAGGGATATAATCCAAAACTTACAATTATTGGTTATGGTCAAGAAGAAGATAATTTAAAAGCACTTGTAAGAAAATTGCAACTTGAGGATAATGTTGTATTTAAGGGTAAGTGTTCGATAGAGGATACAAGATTAGAGATGGACAAAGCAAATATATTTATGTTTACAAGTGATAAGCGTGAGGGCTGGGGGGCCACATTGAATGAAGCTATGAACAGTGCCTGTGCGTGTGTTGCAAGTACCTCTGCCGGCTCAACGGGGTTTCTTGTTGAGGATGGCGAAGATGGTTTGGTATACTCAAACGAAAATATTGACACGCTGTATGAAAACGTCAAATACCTTATAGATAATAGGGAAAAAAGAGAAGCTATTTCCAGAAAAGCATACGACAAAATGATAAATGTTTGGAATCCAAATAAATCATATACGCGGCTAATTAAATTATTTGAGGCAGTTTTAAATGGTACTGCTACTGATTTGTATGAGGACGGTCCGTGTAGTAAGGCATTGCCGCAAAAAAGGAAATAATATGAGTAGGAAATTAAGTGTTATAGTACCTGTTTATAATGCCGAAAGGTACATAGGAAGATGTACAAAAAGTATTTTGGGGCAAACATATAAAAACATAGAGGTAATACTTGTAAATGACGGCTCGACTGATAATAGCTTGAATTTGTGCTATCAAATTGCTGAAATGGATTCAAAAGTAAAAGTGTTAACAAAGGAAAACGCAGGAGCTGCATCTGCTCGTAATATGGGTATAAAAAATGCAACTGGAGAGCTTCTTGGATTCTGTGATGCCGATGACTTTTTGGATGCTGATATGTATGAAGTGCTAATTAACATCATGGAACAAAATAATTTAAAAATGATTGATTCCACATATAAATCAGTAAATGACAGTGGTGAAATTATTGAAAAAGGAATTGATAGCAAAGAACTTGTAATTGAAAGTGCATACGATGCGATTTCAAATTTGTTTTTGTGGATTGGCGGCTCAAGCCTGTGTACCAGAGTTGTTGATAAAAGCTTGTTTGAAAACCTGAATATTCCCGAAGGAAAAAGAGCCGAGGATTTTTATACATCAATTTGTTTAATAAATAATAATGGAGAAAACGCTGTCTATAAGTATCCGTTTTATAATTACTTTTATCACTCAGGCTCTGTTACAAAAAGTAAGGGTGCAAGTATTTATTTGGATGCGTTGTATTTTAGAGAAAAGGCATTGTCGGGTTTAAAAAATAAGTATGACCTGGAAAAGGCAGCGGAATTTTTCAAATTCAAATGTTATTATTTGTTTTCGGTCAGTGTTATAAATAAAGAGTTTAAAAAATACAAAGATGAAATAAAAGAAATAAAAAATGATTTAAAATCTCTGCAAAATAATATAAAAAGCTGTCCATATTTGGTGAAAAAAGAAAAACTTGTATTGAAAATAGCAAGGTACTCTATGAGATTTTCAAGATTCTTGTATCTGTCAAAAAATATAGTAAGTAAGAAGAAGTATTAAGATGAAAAAGGTGTTAATTGTTTCAAGCAGCTTGTCAACAGGTGGTCTTGAAAAATGCTTGATTGATTTGTGTAATGTAATAGACTATAATAAATATTGTGTGGATTTGTATTTGTTTAATGAAGGCAGACAGCTTTTGCCTGAGTTAAATAAAAATGTGAGACTTTTGCCTGATTCTCCGTATTATAAAGTTGTCTATAACTATCCTTTTTTCAAGAGCATATTAGCATTATTAAAAAAGGGACAAATTAGGTTGCTGTTCTATAGAATCAAGAGGTTTATAAGAGCAAGACTTCGTCAAAATGAGTTTACTTTGTCAGATTGGAAAATGATGAAAAAAACCATGCTTGATATAACAGAACATTATGATGCAGCGATAGGGTACGAGGAATGTACAGCGTGCTACTATGTTGCAGATTGTGTAGACGCAAGCGTTAAATCAGGGTGGATTCATACGGATTTAAAGCAAATACAATCCAATAGAGTATTGGATAGGTCTGCTTTTGAGAAACTTGACCATATTTGTACGGTTTCGCAAAATTCAATGAATTCTCTGATTGAACTTTACCCTCAGTTTGAGAAAAAATATAAGTTGTTTTTCACCCCTGCATTTTTCAATTATAAAAAGATTGATGAGATGTCACTGGAAGAATCTGGTTTTGATAAGAGCTACATAAATATTGTTTCGGTTGGCAGATTGGTGGAACTTAAAGGTTTTCAACTTTGTGTAAAACCACTAAGACGCTTAATTGATGATGGGTATTTGGTCAGATGGTATGTTGTTGGCGAAGGACCAAATCGAGAGAACCTAGAACAAATGATTAAGGAATTTGATGTTGAATCGTCTTTTGTTTTGTTAGGTAATCAGAATAATCCGTATAAGTATATTAATTCTGCAGATATTTGTGTTCAGCCGTCAAGTTATGAGGGACTGAGTCTTGTTGGTGTAGAAGAAAAATACCTTAAAAAGGCTCTTGTTGCAACCAAAATTGCCAGCTATCTTCAAATATTGGAGAACGAAAAAAACGGACTATTGATAGAGCGAAATGAAGAAGAAATATACCTGGCGGTAAAACGACTTATCGAGAACAAAGATTTAAGAATGGCTATTGCATCAGAACCTATAAAAGGTTATGTTGAAAAAGATGTTTGCATGGATATGTTAGAGGTTTTATTAAATGAAAATCAACAAGGTATTTGAGAAAGTAAATAATTTATCACCGGCAGCAAAAGCATCCTTTTGGTTTGTTGTTTCAAGTATCGTACTTAAGGGCATATCATTTATTACAACTCCTATTTTTACACGAGTTATGGAAGTTGCAGACTATGGTTCTGCAAGTGTTTTTGTAACCTGGGAGAACGTTATAAGTATTTTTGCCACACTTTCTTTGTCGGGCGGTGTTTATAATGTTGCTATGACAAAGTTTGAAAAAGATGTGCCATCATATACGTCCAGTATGCTTACACTTACTGCACTGTGTACAGCTATAACATATACTTTTTGTCTACTTATAAATGTTTTTGCCCCGTCTGTTTTTGAACTGAATAACGCCTACTTGATTTTTATGGCATTACAAACTTTTTTGAACGCCGTTACTGCATTTTGGTTAATGCAAAAAAGATACAGTTATAAATATAAAAGCGTTATAGCATATACTTTGTCTAACGCAATTTTAGGTCCTGTTTTTGCATTGATTGCCATAACTTTATTCCCTCAGAATAAAGCTTTTGCCAAAGTAATAGGGAATGGTTTGCCGGGAATCCTAATTGGAATAGTAATTTTGATAATTACCTATAGAAAAGGCAAAAAATTTGTAAGTAAAAAATATTGGAAATATGCACTTAATTTTAATATGCCTCTTTTGCCTCACTATTTTGCATCTATAGTTTTGTCAGCCTCTGACAAGCTTATGATTAACAGTATGGTCAGTAGTGCACACGCAGGTATATACAGTATTGCTTATAGTATTTGCAGTATCATAAACATTGTTATGCATTCAATAAACAATTCTATGATTCCTTATACACTGCAATCTATTAAGAAACAAAACTTTAAAGGTCTTAAAAAGACAATTAATTTGTGTTTGCTTTTAATGTCGGCTATATGCGTAATGGTTGTTATGTTTGCAAAAGAGGGTATTATGATTTTTGCAACAAAGAGCTATTTGGAAGCTTCTAAATTTATAGTTCCGCTTACTTTTGCTGTTTTAATAGAATTTCTCATTGGAATAGTTGGTAATATTGTTTTTTATTATGAAAAGACAGTGTTTATGTCCAGAGCGACAATAATATCTGCTTTAATAAATATAGTTTTGAATTATTTTGGTATAAAATATTTTGGATATATAGCAGCAGGGTATGTAACGGCATTTTCGGGCTTTGTGAAATTTATTTTGTATTATAAAGGTGCGAAAAAATATGAAAAGAATTTAGCAAGTATAATAGACATAAAGGTGATTTTGGCAATTTTTGTTGTATATATGTTGTTTGCCGTATACAGTATTGTTTTTGCAAATAGTATTGTAATGCGTGGCGGATTTTTAATGTGCTTATTGATAGCAACTGTGCTTATGAGGGATAAAATTATTACACTAATCAGAAATTTAAAAACAAGCGAGGAATAGTATAATGCGAAAAAACAGCGTGAAAACTGGAATAATAACCTTGCACCGAAATATAAATTACGGTGCAAATCTCCAGGCGTATGCATTGTGTCAGTTTTTAAACCAAAATGATATTCCCGCTTGTGTTATTGACTATCTTTCTAAAGAACAGGATAAAGAGAATCATATACTGAGTTTGATATCTTTAATTTTGAGAAATGAGCCGAATAAGTCCCCAAAAAGAATGATAAAACTGTTCTTGGCGACTTTGCTTATGATTCCAAACAGAGCTATAAGATTACATAAATTTAAAAAATTTCGTAAAGAAAATATTAGTTTATCCCCATATTGTAAAAATGACAAAGATATTGAACGTTTAACACTTGATACTATAGTTTGTGGAAGTGACCAAATTTGGAATGCACAAATAACAGATGGTATAAACCCAATATATTACGGTAATATACCAGGAATTTCAAAGATAATCTCGTATGCTGCAAGTATGGGAAGCTTTAAATTTTCAGAAGAACAAATCGGGTTGGCATTGTCTCTGTTAAAAAATGTATCATATTGTTCAGTTCGTGAGGATAAAACAAAAACATATCTTGAATCATTAGGAAAACAAAATATAGAATGTGTTTGCGATCCTGTATTTTTGTTAGATGCGGATAAATATAAAAACCTTGCAGGAAAAAGACGTTTTAAACAAAAGTATGTGCTGGTATATAGTATTGTTAATGATTCTCAAATGGTTAGCAAAGCCCGTGAGTATGCAAAGTTAAAAGGACTGCGTTTTGTAGAAATATGCTCACAGAAAAAGAAAAACGTAAGGTATACTCAGCTTGTCAATCTCGGTCCTAAAGAGTTTTTAAATGCATTTTGTTATGCTGACACAATTTTTACAAATTCCTTTCACGGAACGGCTTTCTCAATTATATTAGAAAAGAACTTTTATATTTTTGACAATAAAAATGGCGGTTCACGCTTAACAAATCTTCTTGAAAAAGCAAAACTCAATGAACGGCTTATAGAAATACAAGTACCTTTAGCCAATTTAAGTAAGACAATAGATTATGCCGAGGTCAAAAATAATCTTAAAGCTTACATCGCATTTTCTAAAAAATTTCTTTTAAATGCCGTTAAAACAAAACACGAGTTTCTGGCTGGAAACGGATGTGTGGGGTGTGGTGCGTGCTCAAAAATTTGCCCTGTCGGAGCAATAAATATGCTGGAAAATACCGATGGGTTTTCCTGTTCTGTATTAAATCGGGACAAGTGCATAAAATGTGGTAAATGCGAGAAAGTATGTCCGGCATTAAGAGATTTAGATGATACAAATGATAAACCCGCTGTATATGCGTTTAAAGCAAGTAAACAAATACGAATGGGAAGCACGTCAGGCGGTGCTTTCACAGCACTTGCTGATTATGTTTTGCAAAATAATGGTATAATTTATGGTGCAACTATGACGGAAGGGTTTGCGGTAAAACATCTTCCGGCACGTAACGATGATGAACTGGCTGCTTTAAAGGGTGTAAAGTACGTACAAAGTGATATTACGGAATGTTTTGAAAAAGTTTGTTTTGATTTAACGCAAGGAAAATCCGTTATGTTTACAGGTACACCTTGCCAGGTTTCAGCTATAAAAGCATTTGTTGAGCAAAAGAATGTTTGTTGTGAAAATTTGTATCTTGTTGATATTATATGCCATGGAGTTCCTTCTCCGTTGTTTTTTGCTGAATGTATGCAATGGGCTCAAAAAAGATTGAATTGTAAGATTGTAAAGTATAACTTTAGGGATAAAGAGATTTCCTGGAGGGGCAATTCCAGTTCTATTGTTTTGGAAGATGGTAGAAAAATATCATCAACAGCAGAGTCAAATGCTTTTATGAATGTGTACTATTCTAATTGTATAACAAGACAAGCTTGTTATCAGTGTAGATACGCAAACATAAAAAGAGTTTCAGATATTACTATCAGTGATTATTGGGGAATAGAAAATGTATTGTCGGAATTTGAAGACAGCTATGGAGTATCTATGATTCTTGTTAACACCAAAAAAGGTAATATTATGACAGATAAAATTCAAGGTGAGAAGGTTGAAACTGACTTATCTAAAGTTAAACAGCCTCGTCTTATTAAACCATGTGAAAGACCAAGTTTGCGAAATGTTTTTTGGAAAGAGTATATAGAACGAGGGACAAACTACGTGATAAGAAAGTATGCAGGGGTAAAACCACCCAGTGTTTTTTCAAGAATAAAGAATAAACTTTATAAAATGTTAAAAGAATAAAATTTAAAATTTCAGTGGAATATTGAAGACTTATGCATTGATTTGTAATTCTGTATTTGGAGGAAACTTGAAATGTCACTTTTTACAAACAAAACTTTACTAATAACAGGCGGAACCGGTTCATTTGGCAATGCGGTTTTAAACCGATTTTTAAAGACAGACATAGGAGAAATACGCATTTTTTCACGAGATGAGAAAAAGCAGGACGATATGCGTCACGAATTTCAGGCAAAGATGCCTGAGGTGGCAGAAAAAATCAGTTTTTATATCGGCGATGTAAGAGATTTACAATCAGTAAAGAGTGCCATGCATGGAGTGGATTACATATTTCATGCAGCGGCATTAAAGCAAGTGCCGTCCTGTGAGTTTTTCCCGATTGAAGCGGTTAAGACAAATGTACTTGGAACAGAAAATGTTTTAACTGCCGCTGTTGAAGCAGGGGTTAAGAACGTTGTTTGTCTTTCGACTGATAAGGCGGCGTATCCTGTAAACGCAATGGGTACGTCAAAAGCCATGATGGAAAAGGTTATTGTTGCAAAGTCACGTACAACGACTTCAACAAAGATTTGTTGTACCCGTTACGGAAACGTAATGTGTTCTCGCGGTTCGGTTATTCCTCTTTGGATTGACCAGATTAAAGCAGGCAACCCGATTACCATTACAGAGCCTTCAATGACACGCTTTATAATGTCACTTGATGAAGCAGTTGACCTTGTTTTGTTTGCATTTGAGCATGGAGTAAACGGGGATATTCTGGTTCAGAAAGCTCCTGCATGTACTATAGAAACTCTTGCAAAAGCAGTGACAGAGCTTTTTGATAGCAAAACGGAGATTAAGGTTATCGGTATACGCCACGGCGAAAAAATGTACGAAACTCTCCTTACCAACGAAGAATGTTCAAAGGCAACCGATCTTGGAAATTTCTATCGTGTACCCTCAGATAACAGAGGTCTTAATTATGATAAGTATTTCAAAGAGGGCGATGCGGGGAGAAATACTCTTTCGGAGTTCAATTCAAATAACACTGACCTTCTGGATGTGGAAAAAGTCAAGGCAAAGCTTCTTAGTCTTGAATATATAAGAAACGAACTTGAACTGGCAGGAATCAAATATTGAAAGGCAAACTGATATGAACATACTCGTTACAGGCTCGGCTGGTTTCGTAGGGAAAAACCTTGTCGAAGCTCTTAAGAATATTCGTGATGGCAAGGATAGAACTCATCCGTCTCTTGTTATTGGCGAAATATTTGAATATGACGTTGACACAGATACTGTACTGCTTGATGAATATTGCAAAAAAGCAGATTTTGTATTCAACCTTGCAGGTGTAAATCGTCCACAGAATCCGGATGAATTTATGAAAGGCAATTTTGGATTTGCGAGCACTTTGCTTGATACGCTGAAAAAGTATAATAACACTTGCCCCGTAATGATTTCGTCCTCTATACAGGCAACCTGTATCGGACGGTATGACAGCGATTACGGCAGAAGTAAAAAGGCAGGGGAGCAGCTTGTGTTTTCATACGGCGAAGAGACGGGTGCAAAGGTTCTTGTTTACCGTTTTCCAAACTTGTTCGGTAAGTGGTGCCGTCCGAATTATAATTCTGTTGTGGCTACATTTTGTAATAACATAGCAAATGACTTGCCTATTACCGTAAATGATGTGTCTGTTGA
>JAZQVQ010000028.1:0-1621 GCA_045631825.1 Eubacteriales bacterium
TTAATGTAAACTTATATACATTGATTGCATTCTTCTTCCTTATAATCCTTTGCTGTGGCGGTGCGATTGTATTAGGAAGACTTGGAGATATTATACATTATATTTTCTACACAGACCATCTTACAGAGCTTAATAACCGTGCATACTTTGATAAGTATTTGAAATCTATGGACAAAAAACTATTGGATGACGGTACAGTATATTGTATGGTTGATATAGCAAACCTTGTTGCTATAAATGCCGAGCATACCCGAAATATCGGCGATGACATCATAAAGATGTTTACAATGTATCTGAAAGAAACCTTTGGAAAAGCAGAGGCAGAGTTTATTTATAACGGAAACGGCAGCTTTGTAATTTTGGCAAAGGATACTGATTACATTACCGTTGAAGATATAATGAGGTTGTTTGGATTAAGACTTGATGACCGTGAAGAACATAAGGATATCAGAATAGAATATAAGGTTGGTATTGCGGAAACATTCAAGGAAAATCAAACGGCAAGAAAACTGCTTTCAGAGGCGATAAAAAGCAAAAAAGAATATGTTTCCGAGCCGCTGAAAAAGGAAGTTGTGACCGAATAAAACTATGAAAGGAGGGCAAATGAACTATGGAAAACAAATTTGTACAATCAACTTTTAAGGTTTACTTTATGGCAGTAGCAGTACTTATGTACTATTTCCTTACGGAAGTAATTAACCTTGGACTTTTTGTTACATACCGTCATGCATTTGCCCTCGTTCTTTTCGCATCAGCGTTTTTAGCTTTTTTATATAAGCCCAATATTGCAAGAGGTGCATCTTCACTTAAAGCAACCCTTGTATATTCCACTCCCTTGCTTGTAACAATCATAGTATCTCTTTTCATATGGTTTATGGGACAGGTTGATACGGCAGTTATTTCAAGAGGTTTGTCGGGTGCATTTGTGTATAACAACATGATTTCCTTTACCTTAGCTGCAGTTGCATTTTTGTATGTATTCGGCGAAAAAGGTATATGGTATAACCTTATTGCAATTCTCATTTCAAACATGCTGATGCTTTTAACGATTATAGCACAAAATGGCATTGGAGCCTTCTTTTCTGAATTTATAACTCTTATTGTAACTTTTGCCGGAGAAACAGGAGATATTATAGTTCAGGCAGAGATTCACGAGCTTGCGTTTTGTCTTGGAGCATATCTCATATATATGCTTTTAAAACCCAAGAAAGATATTGTATTTTTTATTTTGCTTGGACTCACGATGTTCTGTTTTCTTACAGCATTCAAGAGAATTGGTATTATCGCTATTGTAATCGCTTTAGCCTTTGGTTGGCTTTTGAAATTTATTGCAAAATTTAAAAAAGATACAGCAATGCGACTTACCGTGATTTTTTCTGTTATATTGGTAGTGTTACTAGTAGGATATATTGCTATCATAAAGCTTGATGTCTTTACTTTGCTTGAAAAAGCAGGAATAGACACAAGTGGTCGTGTGACTATTTACAATGCCGTAGATAAGTTCTACGAATTTTCACCGGAGTTTTTGGGCAACGGAATCGGATTTTTGACATATCAGTTAAGCACAAATATGAATGTCGGTGTTTCATCGGTTCATAACGATTTTTTGCAGTATTTTATA
>JAZQVQ010000029.1:0-1642 GCA_045631825.1 Eubacteriales bacterium
CTTACCTTTGATGAGTCGTGCTTTGGTGTTGGTATTCGCTCGGTAATTGCCACCACAACCAAGTACGAAGGTATGTATGATTTCACCGCCGAGGATGGAATTTTCTCTGCAAAAATCATCTTGAATTTAAAATAAAACTGCGATCTACGACAAAAAACATACAATCTACGACAAGCTCCCCATTTCGGGGAGTTTTTTTGTTACAATTTATATAAGTATTTTTATTCTGTTAAAAAACTATGTGAGCATTTGTACAAGGGAGGCATAATAGTGAACGATAAAAAATATGACGAAAACGGTTATCTTATCATATCCGAAATGGATACTTGTCCTTTATGGGAAAAAGATACTGTCCCGAGCATTTACCGTTGTACGCAAGATTGTTTTTATTGCCGTTTTGCAGACTTTCGCACGGAGGAAACTATAACGAGTGCGAAGGAAATACCGCGAGGCGAAAAACTGTATAGTATCTGCGGCAACGAGAAAAATCGAATAAAGAAATCCGGAAAGGAGCTTAAAAATGAAGATTAAAAAACTTTTATGTTTGCTGTTTGCACTTCTTATGGTAGTTGGCCTTTTCGCAGGGTGCAGCGGTAAGACAGAACAGAAAAAGGAATTTCAAACATTTGAAGAGTTTAAGGATGCAAAACTTGGTGTTCTTACTGGAAGTGAATATGACAGATTAACAAAAGAACTGTTTCCCGACAGTGAGAAATTCCAGTTTGCAGACGTCGCAAATCTTATTTTGAGTTTAGATGCTGATAAGATAGACGGCTTCCTTCTCGACAGTGCTTACTATTCAGCTGTCGGTTGGGAAAGAGAGGGATACAAGTCTATACAGAGTGACAACAACACTACCGTCAGCTATGCTTTTATGTTGTCTGAAAGTGGGATGGCAAAGAAAGTTAAGGGCGAGCTGGACGAATTCATTACAGATATGAAATCCAACGGTGGCATAGAGACGCTTGCCGAAAAATGGTTATCCGGAAGAAAACCCACAGAGTTTGAGGATTACAGTACATTAAGCGGAGAAAACGGTATCTTAACGGTCGCTGTTTCCAATTCCGATATGCCTTTGTGCTTTGTTCCTGAAGATATTGCAATGGGTTTTGATGTGGAGATTATGATTGCTTTTGCTAAAGAGTACGGATACAAACTCAACTTTGCTCCTGTTGACTTTGAAGCAAAGCTCGGTGGTATTGCTTCAAACAAATATGACATTGCCATCGGTGGCATTACGGTTACTGACGAGCGTCGGGAAGAGATGAATTTCACTGTTTCCTATTACGAGAGTCCCGTTGTGATGGTAACAAAAGGACAGGATAATGCAGGGAGTACACTTTCTGACCTTGCGGGTAAAAAAGTAGGTGTTATGACAGCATCTATTCAGGCGGTTATGATGCCGGAGCTTGTTCCTGACGCAGAATATATGGAATTTAATTCGATATCGGATTTGATTGCGGCACTTAACAGTAACAAAATAGATGCTTTTGGCTGTGACGAATCCTTATATACATCAATGCTTTGGGAAGGTCAGGCAGTTGACCGCATTGATGAGCCTATTGATAAAAGTAATTATGGACTTATATTCCAAAAGGGCAAAAAACTTGAGCTTCAGAACGAGGTTAATGAGTTTATTGCC
>JAZQVQ010000030.1:0-8495 GCA_045631825.1 Eubacteriales bacterium
TAAACTTATCAATCCGCTTTTCAACCTCATTCCATTTAAGCAGAGTTTGTGCGTATGGTTGCATTAAATCACCGTGACTAAATGCAATTCCTTTTCCGTCATGGCTCTCGATACGATAACCGTCATAACCACCGCCGATTCCGTATTCATGCTTTAAGAAAGTCATTCTTTCTTGCTTGTCAGGATGTGTTGTGAAGAAAATATATGTTCTGTATTTACCTTCGTGAACACCCGTACCACCAAGAAGTAGTCTTGTGATTTCATCTTCTGTGATAAATCTTACCGGAGGAACATACGAAAGTTCTTGTGCCGTGTACTGTTTGCGGACAATATATAAGTCCTCAAGCATTTTATTGATGTTATGTGGGTTCATATACTTGAAACGAACTACATCCTTATGTTCGTCATACATATCGCATAGCTTTTGAACTTCCGTTTTTGTAATATCAAGCCCGGCAGATGTTTTGAGAAATTCCTTCACACGTTTTGTAGATTCAGGGTATCCACCATATTTTTGAAACACTTCATCCGTAAACAATCTATTAAGTTCAGGGTAATCATCATAGTTCAAATCTCTGTATATATCCCAAAACTTTTCGGCGGTTTTAGAGTAAATAAAATCATCAACCTGAAGAAGAATATCGGTAGAAGCAAATCTGCCCATATCAAGAAGTTCATCAATTCTCCTTGCAGCATCTTCCCAAGATAGATGATGTTTGTTTCCGGTTTCAACCGTATTACCATAGCTGATTGTAATTCCGTCATTGTTCCACCAAGTAGAAATCTGTTTTTCATCGAGGACAAAGCCTTTTCCGTCTGTTTTATAATGGTCTTTCAAGAAAGCGACTTTATCTTCAATGGATTTATCTTTGCTGAACTCTGATACAATAGTAATGATGCTTTCTTTATGGTGTGTTCCATCACAGAGAACCGTATCAATAACTTGTTGGGGAATAGAAAAAGCAGGGCGAATATTGTTTAATCGCTCTGCTTCTCTTTGCATATCTTCTTGTATATTGGAATCATCGATGAGGTCAAATAGACTTAACTGAGAACTAACTGTCTCAGAACTACCTCTTCGGCGGAATGTTTGAGGTTGTTCATAAGTCCTGTCCACTTCTGCGGGTTCTGTGCTTTCAGGCTCTCGTTCACGCCCTCCGACAATGCCATTTTCTGCATCATCTGTTCCACTTGCTCTCTCGCTGTCTTGTCTATCTCGTGCAGGTGTTCCATCAATGTTCCTTTGAGCATCATCGCCGAGTAAAGGCTTCTGCGGTTCTGTTTCAGGAATTTCTTTCTCATCATCCCGTATTTGCCTATCGGAAGGTTGTTCTTCGGTGCTTCCAAGTTCGGTATCAGTATCCCGTTCTCGTTTCTGTATGTTATCTCTGCCATCATCATCCGTCCTTTCATTTTGGATTTGGTTTTCGTTTACATTTTCGTCTTTGATAACATTGTACTGCTGATTTTCATTTTCTGCAAAATTTTTTGCCTGAATAATTTCTTTTTTTCTTTCAGCCGTAATGGTAGAGGATATTTCTCTGAGTGCTTGTTCGGATATTTCGCTTACCGCATTACCCAAAACTGATATTGCTTCAACGGAACTGAAATCAATTATATGATGAAAATCTGTACTATCAAAAACTTCCTCCGGGTGCAATCCCATTCTTTGCATAACCATATATGCAACTGAAACTTCTGCCGTTTGCTGAAATTCAACATCAATGTTAAGGTCATCAATGTCCGCCAAAAAGCTATTCTCTTTAGCATATTTAAGTTCAGACAAATAATCTGCTTTGTTATCTTCAACTGCATTATGAGCTGCACAGATAATTGAATCAACAAGAGTGGTATTTACTTTGAGTTCACCGAAAGTATTTTCAAGTGTTTCGATAATAGCATCGTCATACTTATCGTCATATTCCCAAAGTTTTATATCAACACCACGAATACCTTTGTAAGTGTCTGAAACATCAAACACATGGTCAAGATAAAAGTCAGCACCTCGTTCACGGAGAAGGGCAATACCTTTAGCACCTCTGTTGATTCTGCGTTTTAGTTTTTCGTTCCAAGTTTCAAAATCTGCACACGCTCGTGCATCGGGCCGTTGTGCATAGATTAAAACCTGATCTTCAAAGGAATATTTGTACTGCCACGATG
This sequence comes from Eubacteriales bacterium, assembly GCA_045631825.1. Taxonomy (GTDB): domain Bacteria; phylum Bacillota; class Clostridia; order Oscillospirales; family CAG-382; genus UMGS1387. The sequence goes on from JAZQVQ010000030.1 coordinate 2,161, forward strand.
CAGAATTAAGAAAAGCCATCCAATTTTCAACATTGGATAGCTCCTTTGAAGTTGTATTCGCAAGCTCTGTTATGAGCTGCAATTTGGTTGCCATTTTTATCTCACCTCCATATTATCGTTCTCTTTCATTTTTCTTTTTAACTTTGCCTGATAAAAGCATATTTTCTTTTTTGTCAAGCTTGCATATCTGTTTTACGATTTTCTGCCGTTCATTCCATAAGCGATTCATTGTTTTTTTATCTTGCGGTGAGGGTGGATTGTCCATTCTTTCTCTGAAATCTTCAATAGTCATATCCATACCCATTAGTTCACCCATAAGATTGTTTCTATGTTGTGTTAGCTTATAATCTTTCAAAAACAATTCTTCATTCATAGGAAGAAGGGAATCTCTGTTTTTCTCAACAAACAAGCATATCTCTTTTGTTCCTTTAGGATATTCGACTTTCACACCATCAAATTCTGTTTTATCCGGTCTGCCGGATATTAGTTTGATATTTCCGTTTTCGATTGTGAAATAATCTCTTTCCCAAGGAGTTCGGATTTTTCTTCTGTCAACACCGTAAGCGGGATGCTCCATATCTAACGGAGTTTCCTTATACACTTGCATTTCATCGGGCAATTTATCAATTATTTTGTAGTACATTTTAGAGCACCTCTTATCTGCTTATGCTTTTCTCTGCACGAAGCTTTTCAGCATACTTGATACCCTTTGAAACGGTATTGATTTCACCTGATTCTAACTTTGAAATGAATGTTGCCCGGTTCTGCTCATTAAAACAGTAGATATGTCTGCAAAGCCTTTGAACATTTCCGAGAGTATCACTTTTCGGATTGATAATACCACAGACAAGTTCTCCAACTTCATCTGTCGGTTTGAGTTGTATTTGCAAAGTTCTTGCATTATCAAGCTTAATAACACTCAAGGGAGTAAGGACACCGATTTCTTCTAAACTCTTTTTGAGTTCATCGGCTTTACAAGTAAGCTCTGCAACAAGATTATTTGTTAAAAATCGCACTTTTGCAGTTACCATTTTCATCACTCTCCTTATATTGAATTGTGCGATTATCTTTCAGGCTCCGTTTTCTTTTTATCAACACCTGCGTGTTTCTTTAAACCTTTTACTGTTTTATCATTGATACCCTCATAATCAGCCTTTTTATTCACAAATTCCAAAAAAGTAGATTTAAATTCGGGTGTACCCATATCAACGAGATACTGTTTACACCCGCCTCCAAGAAATTCAAAAAAGTCATCTGCATCCTTATTGTATTTAGCCGATTCTCTTATAAGGTCTTTGGATATTTCATTGATAACAACTTGACCTCCGGCTCCAGCATCAATATTGAAATACATTTCCGTTGCACCATTTTCGTTTAAAAAGATTTTGTCATCCTCAAGTCGGTCAACATGGGTAAGCGTAAGCAGTTCATCTTTATAACGAAGGTGTTTTTTTGAATCATAACACATCACTCGGAAGTTGTAATCTTGCGGAGAAGGGTTGCACCAAAAATAATATGTATGTTTTTCTGTTTCAACTTTCAAGGCATAAATTGTAAGACCGCAGTTTTCGTGCTTTGGAGCTTTTATTGAATTACATACATTGTTCATATCAGCTCGACTTCTTAATAACGGCGTTTCAGAGTTAGAACTAAAGTAATTTATAATCTCATCAAGCTCATTTCTGAAGTGCTCTGTGTATAATTTGGTGTCATCAGGAAACCAAGTTGAATGAAACTCTTTTCCGCTTTGACTAAAATCTCCTCTGACATATCCAATACAACCTCTCGGACAAGTGTATTGTTTTCTGTATAAATGCTCCTTATCTTCAGGCTCTATATGTTCAAGTGTGAATAATAGTGGTTCTGCGGGAGCATAGGTTCTGCCATTCTTCTCATTGAGTTCTGCCCATTGGCAAATATGATAACATCTTCCGTCAATCTCGGTGTGATATTCATCAAGATATTTGCAGTTTGCTCTTATCTTATCACCATCCTGAGTTGTTATAAGAATTTGTCCGCCATCAGGAATACGAAACAGCTCATTGTAATGGCTATCAATAAAACATATTTCTTTATTATCCATTATCTTTCGACCTCCTTATGCGACTTTTTCTTTTCTTTGCCAACTTCTTTGAATTTTCCCGTATATTCAAACAGTTCGTGTTCTCCGGGTAAATAGAGTTTTCTATTTTCAAGACATTTGAACACATCGCACTTTGAGTTACCTGAAGCTTTATAAAACTCACTATGCGAATAAATCTTGTCTGCCTTGCCGTGAACACCTTCGTAAGTTTCGCTCCACATTCTCATATCTTTATCAGAGTGTAAATACTGTGATGTTTTATATATCGGTTCGTTTTTCGGTATATTACCAACAGGCAAGAAGTGATATTCACCGTATTGAAATGTATTAGGGTTTTTCATCGCTTTTTCGCACTCTAACACATCAACTAGCCATTCGGGATAATGTTCTTGTTTTAGCTCTCCAAGAATGTGAAAGCGTTCCCATCGTGATTGTTCTCCGTCAAGCATACGATAATTAAAGATAGCATTTCCAATAGCACCCGGTCTTGCACCGTTACCACCCGTGCATCTTATGATCTGATTTGATGCAGTTCTGTATTCGGCTCTCAAGCTTGACGGTTTTAAAACAAGAATCTTTCCTTCAAGGTTTTCTCCAAACACTTCGGTATTACACATTTCAGCGGTTATAAGTTGTTTCGGAACACCTTCTTTTATATATTCGTCAACAAGCCTTTCAACTTCATTTTCAATCCGGTCTGCATAATTCTTCAAAACCAAAATATAATCTTCACTCTTATAAACATTATTATAAAACTCATAGAAATCATTATTGTGCACATCACAAGCCATATAATAAAGTCCGTGTGGATCTTTAAGGTTTTCACACAATGCAATTTCCTTTGTTCCTACAAACATAGAATTTACTACTTTGTATTCTCCAATTAGCCTTTTTTCTTCTTTTGGCATTACTAACACCTCATTTCATATCGTTTTTATGCCTTGCAGCATATATCTCTGCATAGTTGCAGGGAGGGTATTTTTCTAAATCTGCCTTAACTTGCTCCGTTGTTTTGCAGAAAGAACATTTACCGCTTTTGCAAAGCATTTCTGTTAAAATTCTGCATTTCTTCGGAGTATGAAAATGGCAGTTTAATTTATTCAATTTCATCACCGTCCAATGCTTTTAATTCAATAGTGCTTATAATTCTATATCCTCGACTTTTTGCAAGTTCTTTAAGTTCACAAATAAGCTTTTTGCGTTCTTCTTTTTGAACATTCTTCAAGGCTTCGTATGCCGTAGAATCGTTATAGCCACTATCGTTATATCGCATATCAGGTTGTTTAGTGTTTGGCATATCATCACCTCTCAAGCTCTCTTTTTTTATGCTTGTTTTGCTTATCAACCTCAGAACCCCATATAGTTACATCTTTTGCGGGGATTTCACCCTCGTTAAGCAACTTCATCAAGGTTTTTAATGTTCCGTGCTTTTCAGAATAATCTCTTATCTCATTACGATATGGTGTTGATAGAGTTCTACACAAAGAACATTCATTACTTTTACCAACACATCCGTCAACATCTCTGTATGTAGATGCCATATACATCAGGTAATCGCATCCACACCCTGAACAATGAAAACATCTGTCCTCAACAATTCTGCTTGTGATTTCTTTACACTTTTCAGGAAAGAGTTCAATGTTTTTTCTTATGGCTTGTTTTGTAACAATCACATATTGAATCTTATTAAACCCCTCATAGTATAACGGTTTGATTTTATCTCTGTGCTTTTTTATCACATCAAAAAACTCCTCAAAACCGTAAACATCTTCACGGTTTTCGTTTTTTGCATAAAACAAAGTGACATTCTTTTCTTTTCTTGAAAACATAACATCACCTCTCAGGCTCCGGTGGTTTTTTCTTCTTGAACTGCTCATAAAACCTTACCTTATCAAGAGAACGCTCACAGAAATCCTTTTGAGCAGAAAGCAAGCTTGTAGAGTAATGTCCCCAAAAATAATTATTTTTGTCCTTACACTCCCAAGTTACGAACATATCAGGTCTTGTTTCGTGTACGCCGAGCACAATTTCTGATTCTCCGATTGTAATTGAGTTTGTTATAATATATCCTTCGTTTTTTCTCCAATCCATAGTGTTTACCTCCATAAAAATAGCCGACATACTTTTTATTCGTAGTCGGCATTATCTGTATTAAGTTTTTCAAGACTTCGTTCCTCCTGACCTGCCACTATAAAGCAACACATTGTTGCTACACCAAAAATACTTCCACCAATAAAGGCTAAAACAATCCATAACCAAGTCATATTCATCTCTCCATTTCTAACTTGCGATGCCATTTTTCAAGAAGCTTTATAATTGTATCTTCCATTTGTTGTTTTGAATAACCTTTTGGGAAGTATTTCTTTAATTTGTCATCGTGAAGTGTTATTTTTATTTTTTCTTCTTTTTGCTCCTGCATAATTGAAAGAATCACATCAGGGTTCAATCTGCCCTCATCAAAGAAACGGTGCATCTTTTTAGCTTGCTCAATAGACGGAGCAGTTTCTTCACTTTTTATTGCTTCAACAACTGCAACTTGTTCCTTTGGTTTTAAGTATGATAATTCAACTCCGGCGTTAAATGCCATTGCCTTACTGTCAACCATTTCAAGCAACGGATCAATCAATTCTGTTAAACGAATATATCTGCGAATTTGGTCTTTGCTTTCGCCAACTTGCTCTCCTAAAATTTCACTTGATTTCTTTCCATCATAATTGTACGCAACTTGCTCACAATTTTCTTTTGATGGTCTGCCGGCTTTTCTTTTCATAGCTTCAAGTCGCATTTGATAAGCAAATGCTTTCTCACTCGGTAAGATATGTTCTCTTTGTAAATTGCTATCTACAAGCAGTATTACCGCCGTATCATCATCAAGGTCCTTAACTACAACGGGAACTTCTGTTATACCTGCCTTTTCACAAGCTCTTGCTCGTCTGTGCCCTGAAAGTATTTCATAACCGCCTTCAGGATGTGGTCTTACAACTATCGGGGAGAGGACACCGTTTTCTTTTATACTGTCAACAAGTTCATCCATATCCTCATTATCAAGCACTTTAAAGGGTTGCTCCGAAAATGGCTTTAATTCAGAAAGTTGCATTGGTATAATTTCTTCGGTTTTTCTTCCAACATCCGTTTTGAAAAGGTCATCGTATGATTTCAGACCTATGTTTATTCCGTTGTTTGCCATTATCAAGCACCTCCTTTGTTAAGTCCTTGTATGCTTCAGCAGCTTTTCCGTTTTTATCATAAACGAAAATGCTTTTGCCAACCGCAGAAGTTTCAGCCGCTTTGATAGAATGTGGTATCTCAGTTTTGTAAATAGTTAAGTTTTTTGAATAACTCATCCTGATTATTCTTGAAATATCCTTTGCATAATTGGTTCGTTTATCAACCATTGTCAGCAATATTCCGCCAATAGTTAGTTTCGGGTTAATTTGTCTTTTAACCTTACCGACAGTAGTTAATAACTGTTCCAATCCTTTTGCCGGGAGATAGTGTGCCTGAACGGGAATTATAACCTCATCCGCAGCAGCAAGTGAATTTATAGTGAGCATACCCAAGGAGGGGGTACAATCAATCAACACATAGTCATAATTGTTTTTCACTTGGTCGATATAATTCTTTAATGCTCGTTCTCTGTTCATCACAGTTACAAGTGCAGTTTCCATACCCGACAGTTCTATATTTGCCGGAACTAAATCAACACCCTCATCGTGATGTAAAATTCCCTCGTCGCTTTTTATGGGTTCTTCGTTCATAGCTTTACCCATAAGTGTTGACAATGTTATTTCCATTTCGTCAGGATTCTGAAATCCCAAGCTTTCCGTTAAACTACCCTGAGCATCGCAATCTATAAGCAACACCTTTTTACCTTCGTTTGCAAGACCGATACCCAAGTTTACTGTTGTGGTGGTTTTGCCGACACCACCTTTCTGATTTGCTATTGCAATAACCTTACTCATGTCTAACCAACCTTTCCTCTCGTAATCTTTTTATAAGCATTTCTCCGTCAAGAGCAGTAAGGACCATAAACCACTCGGAACGAAAGAAACGCTCTATTGAACACCTCATTTGACAACTACAACTATTTCGATAATCTCTAACCGCTTGTATTATAATTGCGTTTGCTAATTTTTCATAATTCTCTTGATACAAATAATCCATTAGCCACCATTCCAACTCGGTTTAGGATTTGCAAGGTCATAATTCACCTTTGCAGCATACCAATTTTCTGCGGTTTCAAAGGAACGAT
>JAZQVQ010000031.1:0-20420 GCA_045631825.1 Eubacteriales bacterium
TACAACCTTTGCAGGAACATCTGTGATTCTCTTTCTGAAGTCAATTACTCTGTACTTGACTCTGTTTCCGCCGCCGTGATGACGAACGGTTATTTTACCTGTATTATTACGTCCGGCATGTTTCTTAAGAACCGTTACGAGGCTTTTTTCCGGTGTCTTCTTGGTTATTTCCTCGAAACTCGGAACTGTCATTTGTCTTCTGGCCGGAGTAGTAGGTTTAAATGTTTTTACTGCCATAATTACTCCATTTCTCGCCTATTTCTATAAGCGTTTTGAAACTATTGATGTCTGATTACATCATGCTGTCGAAGAATTCGATTGTCTTTGATGCAGGCTTCAAGGTAACGATAGCCTTTTTCCATTCGGAAGTTTTGCCGAGATGGTAACCAACTCTCTTATCCTTTGCCTTCATGCTGATTGTGTTTACCTTGAGAACTTCAACCTTGAAGATTTCTTCAACGGCTTTCTTTATCTCGATTTTGTTTGCATCGTTTGCAACTTCAAAAGTGTACTTCTTATCAGCAAGTCTTGACATACTGTCTTCTGTGATAATCGGACGGATGATTACGTCATGTACGTTTTTCATTATGCGTATACCTCCTCGATTATTGCAACAGCTTCCTTAGCAACTATGAACATATCGTACTTAAGAATGTCGTATACGTTGAGTGTGCCGGGAGTTGCAGTTTTTACGCCTTCTATATTTGCAGCAGACGCTACAACGAACTTATCAACTCCGGGAAGAACGATAAGTGCTTTCTTTTCAGCTCCGAGAGCCTTAAGCATAGCGGTTATCTTCTTTGTCTTGTATTCTCCTGTTGCGATTGAATCAACTACTACGAGTTCGTTTTCAGCAACCTTTGCACTGAGTGCGGACTGCATAGCAATTCTCTTTACTTTTTTGTTTATGCTAACTTTCCAAGTGCGGGGTTTCGGGCCAAGCGCTACACCACCGTGTGTCCACTGAGGCGATCTTGTCGAACCCTGTCTTGCTCTACCTGTGCCCTTTTGTCTCCAAGGCTTTTTACCGCCGCCGGAAACTTCTGCACGGGTCTTGGTACTCTGTGTTCCCTGTCTTTGATTTAACAGATACGCTCTGACAACGCTGTGGAGGACGGGTTTGTTTACTTCGCAGCCGAAAACTTCAGCCTTGAGTTCCATTTCGCCCTGCTTGTTGCCGGCCATATCAAATACTGCTACGTTTGGCATTTAAACTCCTCCTTCGCTTACTTTACTGTTGAGCGAACAAACACAATACCGCCTCTGGGTCCGGGAACCGCACCCTTTACAGCGATGATGTTCTTCTCAGCATCAATTTTTACTACATCAAGGTTAAGCATAGTAACCTGTTCGTGACCATACTGTCCGGGCATCTTCTTATTCTTGAAGATTCTCGCAGGGTCGATAACACCCATTGAACCGGGCTGACGATGTACAGGACCTGTACCGTGAGTCATTCTGAGTCTGTGAAGACCCCAACGCTTGATAACGCCTGAATAACCACGTCCCTTTGTAAGACCTGTTACGTCTACGCATTCGCCTTGTGCGAAGGTGTCGGCTTTGATTTCATCTCCGACATTGAGAGAAGCACAGTCGTCAAGTCTGAATTCCTTGAGATGCTTCTTTGTTGTTCCGGCTTTGCTCTGATGACCTTTTGCCGGCTTTGTGAGTTTTCTTTCCTCAACATTTTCAAATCCGAGCTGAACTGCATCATAACCATCGTTTTCAACAGTTTTCTTCTGAATTACAGTACAGGGGCCTGCTTCGATTAAAGTAACTGGGATTACATTTCCGTTCTCATCGAAGATCTGTGTCATGCCGAGTTTCTTTCCGATTATACCTTTCTTCATATTTCTTCCTCCTTAGTTATTGGTTGGCTGCCTTGAACTATCCACAAGCTTTCACTTTACGGACAACAGTCAACATGACCGGATTAAATCTGGTTTGCTATCTTTACGCGGTATAGACGTAAAGCAACTATCTTTACTTTTTGGACTCTCGCAAGCAACCCAAAAAATAAACATCTTAAATTAATTTGGCGGTTCCGAAATTAGAATGTCACGATTTCGGATTCAACGCCTGCAGGGAGTTCGAGGTCAACGAGTGCTTCTATTGCCTTCTGTGAGGGCTTAAGAATATCGATGAGTCTCTTGTGTGTTCTGAACTCAAACTGCTCACGGCTGTCCTTATACTTGTGAACAGCACGAAGAATTGTTACGATTTCCTTATCTGTAGGCAACGGAATAGGTCCTGATACCTTTGCACCGTTTCTCTTCGCTGTTTCAACGATTTTTTCTGCGGCCTGATCAATAAGTGTGTGGTCATAAGCCTTGAGTCTGATTCTGATTTTCTCCTTAGATGCCATTTTTCTGCCTCCTTTAAAATTTTTGTCCTCCGTCTTTGTGCTTATATATAATAACGGAAGATTTTTTAAATGCGGCACAGTAAATATCAAACACGCATCCGGGTGTTTCTCGACTTTCCCGAATTAAAAACCCGCGGTTTTTCAATTAAGAAAAACTTCGGGCAGCGATTACAAACTTTTAGTTAACCGAACCTTTCCGGCTCTGCAAAGCACAGCCTTATTTATCCGGCACACACAAGGCGTTCCGACAAAAATATCGGCCGTTCCTCGTTTTGTGTTAAAAAGTATGTCACCGTATTGCAGGACCTTGTAATCCATGTTGCCGCACGTTTCCGCTTGAAGAAACAAACAACACGGCAAGAATCCGGCTCGGTTTTATATTTGCTGTCGCCCGTTTATCGGACATACTCCACGGAAATTACCGATTATACATCGCAACCTCCCGCTTCATCGCACATCAAGCTTGGATAGTTTAACACAGTTTACCGTGATTTGCAATAGGTTTTTTAATGAAATTTGTAAACATTTTGTAAACCAGTGCAAAAATTCCAGCTTTCTGTTCAAATAATTCAATTTTCTTCCGGTTTACTGACGATACGAATGTCAAATTCATAGTTTTCATTCATAACATCTTCTTCGGTAAATGATGTGAAAAGTATTTCCTTTGTGGTACAGCGTCCTCTGTCGTATGTCAAGTATATTCTTCCGTGAAAGAAATCAACATCGGGATAAGAAATACCCTCTCGGCTGTCGATGCATTTTCTGTACTTCCATGTTTTACCGTCATCCTCGGACAGAGATACTGTCATTTTACATCTTGTTTCTCTGCTGTCATTGTTAACAAGCAGAATTCTTCCACTGGGTGTTCTTGCAACATAAAAACGCGAGCTGGGATCATCAATATCACTCTCTTTAGCCTCTGTCCAGGTAAGACCACCGTCATAAGAATAGCTTTCTGCAAGACATCCTATGGTTGTTCTTGCGAGCATTCTTATACTTCCGTCCTGCTTTTCATACGCCATACACTCGTCAAAACGCGTAGCCAATTTTTTTGCACCGTAATAATGTGTATAGTTCTTTCCGTTATCATCAGAAATACTGTATCCATATTCATCGTGTTCCTGATCGTAATTGAAGTTTATCCATCTGCCGTTTTCAAGAACCAGCGGTTTACACCTCAAGAATCCCACGTCCAGATATCTTGGTTTTGAAAAAACAAGCTCGTCGGCATCAGGGTTATCGCAAACAGCAAGCCATTCTGCGTGCAGAAAATCGCAAAACTGATAGCCTTCAACAAAAACATATGGCTGATTTGGCTTGAGTTCGGGTTTTGGAGCATCTTCGGGTAAAACATTGTTCTGCACCCAGTATATATGAAGCTTTCCTTCAGGCGACATCCAGAGCTGAATATCAAGTGCATGAACAAGATTTTCTCTGCTGCTTGGAATTACAAGTACAGGATCCGACCAGGTTTTACCCGAATCATCACTGTATACAAGCACATTGTAATTATCAATATGAGGCTCTCTTGTTCCGCCAGAATACCAGCCGACAAAAATCCTGCCGCCTTTTGTTACAGCTATTGTAGGACATCCCTGAAACTGTCTGATGCTTTCGGCAAATCTTTCTTCCTTTGAATTAATTAGCAAATCACATGCTATTTCTTTGGCATTGTTTTTCATAATCATCTGTCTCCTTAGAATATCATCCAGCAGCCTTTGATTTCAGGCTACATTTATATTTGCGTTTATTTGTACCACTGAAACATCAGTCGGAATATTTTTCGGGTATAGTTCCCCAATTATACAAAAACATAAGATTTTTCAAATCCTCAACATCAGCCATAAGCTCTTTTCCTTTATCGGTATCTCCTACAAGAAGCCTTTTGTCGAGTTTTTCAACAATATATTTCTGCGACAGCATTTCGTGATTATTCTCCACAATACTGCTTATGCTTTCAAAGGGCGAGTGAGATGTTATGGCTAGTCCATACGAATTAAATATGAGAGTATATCCCGCTATACCTGTTTGCTTACGATATGTCGTCGACATTCCTCCGTCTATGAGAATAAGTTTTCCGCCCGCCTTTACAGGACTTTCTCCGTCTGCAAATCTTACGGGTATATGTCCGTTTATTATATGTCCGTATCTGCAGTCAATATTGAATTCTTTCATTATTTTATTGCATATTTCTTCGTCATCCCAGAGATAAAAATACGGTTGTTTTTCCTCTTTATGTGCCGACACATCATCTATATACATTCTCTGGAAGGTTGCTATACTCTTTTTTCCGAACAATGGTGAATCGGGACAACACCACAGATACCAGGGGAAATCAATCGTAAAATCGCTTTTCTTCTTATATATTTCTCTTAGCATTTTTTCGCAAAAATCAAGATATGCTTTTCCTGAATAGCTTTTCCCTTTATATAAAATAACAGAAAACTTTCCGTCATCATCAAGCGGTATACATCCGTGATAAAGCAGATTGCCGTTATAGCAAAGATAAATGCTTCCTTTTGAAAACATAAAATTCAGATGCCTTTGCATCTTTTCGCTGTTAAGAAAGCTATATTTAAGCCCCAGAATGATTTTCTGTTCCTTGTCTGTAAGTTTTGTCGGATCTTCTTTATCTATCGTAGGAAACTCATCTGTATTCAGCCTATATCCGCACCATGTCATATCCTCAAAATTAATTTTATCAAGTCTTGTATAATCCTGCATTGAAAAATCGGGGTTAGTTTTCATAACCTGATCCTCAATTTTAAATCGTATTGTGGACATTGCCTTATACATTTTTTCTTTATTGTTTTTTCCTGTATAATACTCGTTAGCAAAGCGTTCAAGATGACGAAGACTCACCCCGTAGCCTTCCTCCAAGAACTCAGTGTTACCGTATTTCAAGCTGTTTGCAACTACCACTGCTATACAGACTTCCGAGCCCATCATTGCTCCCATCCACACAACATCGTGGTTCCCCCACTGCACATCTATTGCCTTTATGTCGACAAGCATATCAAGAACTATATCAGGTCTGGGACCTCTGTCGAAAATATCCCCGACAATATGCAAGTGGTCTATCGAAACCCGTCTTATAACACTGGCTATCTCAATAATAAAATCATCTGCACAGCCGATATTTATTATGGATTCGATTATTTTATTGTAATAATTCTCCATATTGATATTTTGGGTATTACAATTTAAAAGCTCATAAATAATGTAAGCGTATTTTTCAGGCAACGCCTTTCTAACCTTGGAGCGTGTATATTTTCCGCAGACAACTTTACATATTTCTACCAACCTTAAAAGGTTTTCTTCAATCCACTTTTTACCTCTGTAGCAATCTGCGAGAATCTTCTCGGGATAGTAAATGAGATTTGCAAGCTTAATCTGCTCCTCTGTGGACAACTCATCCTTATACACATCATAGATTTTCGCTCTTATAACTCCCGATGCCGTCCTCATAATGTGCTCGAAATGTTCGTGTTCCCCGTGAATATCGCTCATAAAATGCTCCGTGCCTTTCGGTAAGCCGAGTATCGCCTGCAAATTGATAATTTCTGACATTACGTCCTTTTTGGTAGGCCATTTTTCTGACAACAGTTTGCAATACTTTATTTCATCCCAAACATTCATAAAACAAACCTCCTCAATTTGTAGTATGCTCTTTTTTTCATTTCAAATTAGTGTTACATTCAATCACAAATGTATATTTGACATTGCTCTCAAGGGCATACAATACAACCGACAATCCTTAATATTGTTATTTGTCTATTATCTGAAATTCGGATACCTCTCTGTCAGCAACTCTTTTCAAAAATTCTTATTGCACCAAGAGTTGTAGAAAGATTTACCATATCTGTGTCTAAAGATATTATCTTTTTATCATCTCGGTTTTTCAAGATTTGTGCCATTGCGTTTTTAATTTGAGCTTTTCCGCCTATCACAACAGTTTCGGCATCAGAATTTATTATCTGTTCAATTTCACCGCAAAGGACTGTGCCTATAAAAAAGCTATATATCTGTCCTTTATCGCATTTAAAAACATTTTTAAGAATTCTGGTTTTAAAAAGTGCTTTATTTATGCCTTCGCTTTTACAGTAATCGTAACCTTTTAACAAATATTCACTATCAATATCGGAAACTTTCAGGTCCACCGCATCTTTTAGAATAGTCTGTCCCGAAAGAGACGCAATCATTTCTCCCGTTAACATGGTGGAAAAATCACATATTTTACCCGCATCATCGGTTTTAATAATTTTAGAATGAGAACCGGGAAGAACATAAACACATTTTCCGTAATCGAGATTTAACATTCCCATAAGTTCTGTTTCTTCACCACGCATTATATCTGTGTTCTCAAAACCATCCGCATCTATTTTAACGCCTCTTATGAAAACAAACGGTATATTTGTAATTTCTTTTAAAACTATCTCTTTCATACTATTGTGTAATTCATCAATGCCTGCAGGAGTTTTGATGTGCTCAAGATTACACAGTCCAAATTCCGATGTAATCATACCTGATGCCAAAATACAGACTATATCTTTTTCATCTATATCATTTTCTCTTAAAAGTCTCTCTATAGCTTTCTTTATTTCTGTTTTGAGCAAGTCTTTGTTTTCTATACCCATTCTTGCCCCGACATTGAGTTTTACATTACCAACAATTTTTTTGTTTTCTACAAGGCTTATTCTTGTATTCGTAGTACCGCCATCAATAGTTATATATAAACTCATTTTGCTATCACCCTTGTATATTTTTTTGCAAGTTCTGTTATTGCAGAATAATCTCCTGCGTCAATCAACTTTTTACTGACAATATTTGAACCTATACCAAATCCACACACTCCTACTTTTAAATAGTCGGTCATATTGTTTTCATTTATACCGCCTACCGCCAGAAGTTTTATGTGGGAAAGAGGTGCTTTTACCCCCTTAACATATTCTACTCCAAAATTTGTTACGGGGAACAATTTTACAAAATCAGCACCATATCTATGAGCCGATTGAATTTCACTAGGAGTAAGTGCCCCCGGCATTGAAACCATGTCAAGCTCACGTGTTTTACAAATAACCGCATTATATGTATCGGGGGAAATTACAAACTTTCCTCCTGCTTTTTTTGTAAGTTCAACCTGTTTTTCTGTTATAACCGTTCCTGCACCTATATGCATTCTGCCTTCAAAATGATTTACTAACATCTCTATATTTTCGGCAGTGTCTTTATCAGATACAGTGCCCTTTGCATCATACGTAACTTCTAATAAACGAATTCCGCCGTCATACATTGCCTCTGCCAAAGGTATAAGCTTGTCTTTTTCTATACCTCTGACAATTGTTATTATCTTGTTTATTTCTACACCCTTAATTATCTGATTTCTCATTTTATCACCTTTCTTCTTCAATGTATTACCACCGAGTCTGCAAACGATTTGGATGCCGATTATTTTAATGAATTGACAACTTCTTTGTCATGAATTGGCTACACCATGAATTGTTCCTATTGCAACCTGAATTGAATTGTCTTTAATGCACGAAGTGCAATTCAAGAGACGTCAGGCTCAATTCATGAAACTGTAAGTTTCAATTAATGCCCAAGACAATTCATTGAGTTCAAGTTTCACTTGAACTCATTATAAAATTCGTGCACAATTTAGATGCCGTTAATTTTTTGTCGATATGCAAACTTCGTTTGCTAGATATTCTTGCTACAATTACATTTCTTCAACCTTAATAAGACTTGTGTTTCCTGACTGACCTTTTGTGTCGCCGCCTGTTATCACTATTTTGTCGCCTTTTTTCAAAATCAGGGTTTCCTGTGCAATTCTCTTCGCAGTATAAAAAAGCACATCAGTAGATGTAAATTTTTCACACATTACAGGTATTACCCCCCAAGACAAAGCAAGCTTACGCCAGGTGTTTTCATTAGTGGTAAGGCCTATTATAGGCACTGGCGAACGGAATCTTGAAACCATTCGCGCAGTCATTCCTGACAGGGAGCAGGCAACAATAGTTTTTGCATCAATATCTATGGCCATTCCACAGGTTGAGTGGGAAATTGCATCCACTCCGTTTTTTATATGAAATTCCGTATTACGAAATCGCTTGTCATAGTAAATGTTGTTTTCTGTTGTTTCAGCAATTTTTGCCATTGCTTCAACTGCTTCAACCGGGTAATTGCCTGCTGCTGTTTCGCCGGAAAGCATAATGGCACTTGTGCCATCGTAAACTGCATTGGCAACATCTGAAATTTCTGCTCTTGTAGGTCGCGGATTGTAAATCATTGTTTCAAGCATTTCCGTGGCGGTTATTACCCTTTTTCCAAGCAATCGGCACTTTGTTATAAACTTCTTTTGCATTGCAGGAAGCTGTTCGAGGGGTACTTCAACTCCCATATCACCCCTTGCAATCATTATGCCGTCACAGTATTCGCAAATTTCAACAATATTATCGAACCCAGCCTGATCTTCAATTTTTGCAATAAGTTCAATTTTTTCTGCTTTGATTTCTCTTAAATATTCGCGAACATCTATTAAGTTTTGCTTGTTGGAAACAAAAGAACAGGCGATGTAATCAACTTCATTTTCTACACCAAACAAAATATCCTGCTTGTCTTGTTCAGAAAGGTATTCCTGTCTCATAACCTTTCCGGGGAAACTCATACTCTTTCTGTTTGAAAGTTCACCGCCGCACAGTACCTTGCATATAATATTTTTATTTTCAATTTCTTCAACAAGAAATTTTAAAAGTCCGTTATTTAGCAGAATCGTATCGCCGACTGTGAGCTCATCTGCAAGACCGGGATAGCTGACGGAAACAATGTTTTCGTCGCCAATTACATCTTCTGTTGTAAAAACAAACCGACTGCCCTCGGCGAGAACTATCTTTCCGTCTTTAAAGGTTTTTATTCTATATTCAGGACCTTTAGTGTCAAGCATAATTGCAATGGGAAGGTTGAGTTCTTGCCGTACTTCTTTTATTAAATCTATTCTTTTTTGATGTTCACTGTGAGTTCCGTGAGAAAAATTCAACCTTGCAACATTCATTCCGGCTTTGCACAAACGTGAAAGAATTTCTTTCGTTTCGCTTGCCGGTCCGATTGTACAGACTATTTTTGTTTTACGCATATTCATTTCTCATTTTATTGTCATAAATGGAATTACCTTAAAAAGTGCTTGTGCCCAAATCGCACATCCTTCTTAGTTTGAATGACCCCCGAATTTAGCAGCACTCAAATACTATTCCTTATCAAGATATATGAAACATTACATAATTACGATTCACCTTAATCATAATTGGAATCTCATTATACCACACCAATCTTTCATTTACAACACATTTTAGTTTACATTACATTACAAATTTTGTCAACAACCCGTGCCAAACAAAAGACATTTTTCCGTTCTTTTGCATAATATACAGAAGGCGAGAGCGAAATCTCCGCCAATACTTTTACGAAAGGAAATTATTATGAGACAGAACGATTATTTTGATTCTTGCAATAATTTTGTCGACGTTTTCAACGGCAACATTGCAGGCTCGGTTAATCGCCGTCCCTGCCGTGACAATCAGCGTCCCTGCGGACAGGAAAACAACTCATCACAGAACCGTCCGATGTTCCCGAGTTTTCCGAACATTCAGTCCCAGTGTCCTGTATGCCCTCCCGGGACACGTCCGTGTCGTCCGATGCCTATGTATTGCCCGTACCCTCCGAACTGTCAGAACTGTGACCATGATGACAACATTGAAGCAGCATTTTTCAACACAACAGGTGCAACAGTTTCTTCAGGAGGACTTGTCCCCTTTGCATTTGTTACCGGCACAGGTCTCATGGGAAGAAACGTTCCCACAAACGGTACAATAATGCTTGACAGCGGACTTTACCTTATAACCTATTCCATAAACGGAGTAAGTCCCGTTGCTGGACAAACAATAACTGCTGTTCCCGAATATCAGGGAACTTCTCATACAGAATACTCCCGTTCAGACACAGTTGATACAGTCGATGGATATTTCAACTTAAACAACACATTCCTCGCCTTTATCACATCCGACACAACTCTTGATATCAAGCTCAACATTACTCCCGCCGAAGCAACAACTACACCTGTTCCCGTTACCGATGTTTCCGCATCTTTGACTCTTGTGAAATTGCGTGACTTCCGCAGATGTAACCACGGTCAGAACAGCTGTAACTGCAGAGATTAAAAAGTGCCTTTGATACAATAACAATTTTGCGTTGTATCCAAATTCAGACACAACAAAAGGGAATGCTTTTGCATTCCCTTTAATATTTAAATTCAAACAGCAGAATTAACTACCATCTCGCAATTTGCCTTGAGTTTATCAACTACACTCTTTCCTAGCTTACTCTCGATAATATCATAAGCCTCCGACAAATTCGGTCTACGCTTTTGGCAATCATGGCAATCAGATGCAATAATATCAACAAGCCCCTGCTTTATCAAGGACAGAACTCTTCTTCTTTGCAGAAAACTTCCATCTGCAATTACACCTGCGTCGACCTGCAAGAGACAACCCATATTCTTTAGCGTGCTGAGATTTTTGGAATTCTTGAACAAGTACTTATATCTCTCTATGTGTGCAACAATCGGACTCTTTCTATAGTACGACATAACCCTCTCAATATAAGAAACAGGCTTTGTCACACCCACCTCACTCGATGGTATTTCAAGAAGTATATAGTTTGAATTTCCGTAACAGAGAGCGTCGATATTCTTCTGGCTGAGCAAAACCTCAGACATATGAACTTCTGCCGACGAAATAAGTCTGACATCAATGTTTTCACGCTCAAGATATGTGGAAATTTCTTTTATTCTCCGGTCACGTCTGTCTACAAACTCATCAAACGACACCTTTCCGGAATAATAGTGTGAAGTACACGCTATTGTTTTCACTCCGGTTGCCGAACATGCATTTATAAGTATTAGGCTTTGTTGCAAGGTAGCAGGGCCGTCGTCGATATTATAAAGAACGTGTGAATGAAGGTCTGTCATTTAGGAAAAAACTCTTTCATTTCACTTGTTCCAGTCTTTTCGGATATCGACGGCTTGTATTTATACTTATAACTATATGTATAATTTCTACCGAAAAGTTTGCCTTCCTTATGAGATTTATTAAGGACAAAGCCCACAACGTTAGCCTCGGCAAATTTGAGAGATGAAATGGCTTTTCCAAGCTCCGGATATCTTGTTGTCTTCTGGCTGGTTACAACCACAACCCCGTCGCACAGCTTGGAAATGGCAAGACCGTCTGTTACCACGTTTATAGGTGGTGAGTCTATAACTATAAAATCAAACGAATCTTCAAGCGATACAAGTAAATCACGCATCTTAGGGCTTGACAGAAGCTCCGAGGGGTTGGGAGGCAAAAGTCCGCTTGTTATAACCTTAAGGCTTGGCACACTCTCAACACCGACCAGACACTCCTCAATGCTGTTCATTCCCGAAAGAGCGTTTGAAAGACCAACTCTGCTCTCAAGTTCAAAATACTTATGAACAGTTGGCTTTCTCATATCTGCGTCTATAAGCAACACTCTGTTGTTTGCCTGAGCAAGAGTGATTGCGATATTTACACAAGTTGTTGTTTTTCCGTCACCGGGATTTGCACTTGTTATCAAAAGCGTTCTGCACCCGCCATCCTTGAAGGGAAGCGAGAATATTATATTTGTTCTGAGCAATTTATACGATTCAACAAGATCAAATGCCGGATTATTTAAAACTGTCAGATACCTTCCCGGTACGTGAATTTGTTTTTTACCCATTTCTATGTATCCTTTCCAAAATGCATTCCTTTATTCTTGTATTTTTTACTGTTATGATTTTTCGGAATTTGTATTCCCGGCGGAATTACATTCCGGTATAGCACCTATTACGGGTATCTGGAAAATTTCTGTAAGACTCTTTTCGTCTCTTACTCTTGTGTCGTTTATTTCTATAACAAAAGCTATGACAAACGCAAGAACAGCACCGACAAATATACCGAGTACCGTATTTCTCGTTGTATTGTCATTTACCGCACCGTTTGACGGACGGGCTTTGTCTACAACCTCAAGAAGTGCTATGCCCGATGTTTTGTCATCAAGATAGTCAGGCATAATAATTTCCATACATTCTGCGATTTTCTGTGCATCCGTCTGGCTCTGGCACTGTACCTTGATTGAGAACAATGCCGAATCTTCCTTGGAAGAATAGGAAATCATCCCGAAGAGCTCCGCTCCGCTGTATTGTCTTGTAAGCTCATCAATTCCGACAGCTTCAAGCTTTATACATTTTGAAGCACTGTCGCTTGCATGGGTATTACCGCCAAGATAGAAGGAAAGTTCTTCAGCAAATGTATATGTCCTGAAAATATCCATATAGTCATTAACTACCATCTGTCCAAACGCAAAGCTTCTCTGGCTTT
This sequence comes from Eubacteriales bacterium, assembly GCA_045631825.1. GTDB lineage: Bacteria > Bacillota > Clostridia > Oscillospirales > CAG-382 > UMGS1387. The sequence continues at coordinate 12,796 of JAZQVQ010000031.1, forward strand.
CAAGAACATTGTCACTCACGTCATCCACATTTTTTGTCTGTACAAACATTTTGGATGACGAGCTGTATATGGGGGTTACGCAAAAATCGCTGTAGTAAAACATTAAAGCTCCGACAACAATCATTCCGGCAACAATAAGTCCCCACCACTTATACAACATCTCCAGAATGTCGGTAATAGTAAATTCTTTATCTCCCATTTTTACACCATCCAGTTTCTTAATATAATTATAGTTATCGACGATATTTTAACACAAAATTTGTAATTATGCAATAGGTAAAATTTGCTTTTAAAGAGCTTATGCCTGTTTTCACAATTTGTTTACAATTTCGAGTATGCTCATCAGATTGTCCTGTGCACTCTTGTCTTTGCAGTTTACAGTAACATCGGCATACCTTTCATAAAACGGCTTACGGTAATTATAAATATCGAGCAAAGACTCATTTTTATTTGCCGCAATTCCACGCTTTTCAAAATTGCCCACTCTCTTACAGATTGATTGGTAATCAAGCTCAAGATAAACGCATATGCCGTTTTCCTTAAGGTAAGTCATAGTCTGTTCCATAAGCACGGCACTTCCGCCTGTGGATATTACAAAATTTTTATTTGGCGGAAATTCAAGAGACAAAATTGCATCACGTTCTAATTCAAGTAAGCCTGCAACGCCCACTTTTTCAAGCGTCTTATAAAGAAGCTGTCCTGTCATATTCTGTATAACTATATCCGTATCAACGAAATCATAGCACAGCTGCTTTGCAAGCAAAACACCGATTGTACTTTTCCCCGAACCTGGCATACCTATCAGTATTATATTTTTCATTTTTTCTCAGTCGAAAGCTTTGCTGCACAAAGCGTATTTTTCATAAGCATTGTTATAGTCATAGGTCCAACTCCGCCGGGAACAGGTGTTATAAAGGATGCCTTACTCTGGCACGAAACAAAATCAACATCTCCGCAAAGCTTTCCATTTTCATCTCTGTTCATACCAACGTCAACAACAACGGCTCCCTCTTTTATTGCATCGCCTTTGAGGAACTTTGCCTTTCCTATCGCCATGACAACAATATCGGCATTTTTAGTTATCTCCGAAAGATTCTTCGTTCTGGAATGGCATATTGTCACGGTTGCATTTGCGTGAAGCATAAGCATTGCCTGAGGTTTTCCTACAATATTGCTTCTTCCCACCACCACAACGTTTTTTCCGCAGACATCTATATCATAATGCGAGAGAAGTTCCATTACCCCCGCGGGAGTGCAAGGCAAAAAGTTATAATCACCTATCATGATTTTGCCGACGTTGACAGGATGAAAAGCATCAACATCTTTGTTGTAATCTATGTTGTTGACAATAAGCGATTCATCAAGGTGCTTTGGCAAAGGCGACTGGACAAGAATTCCGTGTATTTTCGGATTAACATTCAAACTATGTACAAGTGACAGGAGCTGTTCTTCCGTTGTATCCTTGTCAAGTCTGTGAATTTCGGAATAAAATCCAACCTCCTCGCAAGCCTTTCCCTTGTTTCTTACATAAATCTGCGAGGCAGGGTCGTCACCGACTATTATAACTGCAAGACCCGGTTTTACACCGCTTTGCATTTCGAGCTTTTGGCTTTCAAGCCTTATCTGCTCTCTTATTTTAGCACTTACTGCCTTTCCGTCTATAATTGTAGCCATACTTTTTTCCCTCCAGTGTAATTATATATTTTTCTTATTTTTTGTACGAACAGAAATTACGACAGCAACCCCTGCAACAAAGCACAAAAGTCCAATCAGTTGTGATATTTTTACGCCTCCGACAAACAGGCTGTCTGTCCTGAAGCCCTCTATTATGCACCTTCCGAAGCCATACCACGAAAGATACCACAGCATTATTTCTCCGTCAAAATGCTTTTTGTTATAGAAAATGTTTATAAGCACAAAACCCAAAAGGTTCCACACTGATTCATACAGAAATGTCGGGTGTGTAATCGTTGTGTTTACTATCATTCTCAAAGGATTTGTCTCTGAAAATTGCGTTATATCAAACTCTCTTCCGAAAAAGAAATAGGTACTTGCCGAGCCATAAGCCTCAGCGTTGACAAAGTTTCCCCATCTGCCTATAATCTGCCCGAGCATAACAGCAGGCGAAACACAGTCAAGTACTTTTAGTGTATTGAATTTCCTTACTTTACATATGATGCACAAACCAAGTGCTCCGAAAATAACCGCTCCGTATATAGCAATTCCGCCGTCCCATATTGCAACAACATCATAAAACGAATCATACACCATAGTATCAAGCGTTGTCACAACATAATAAAACCTTGCACCTATTATTGCAACAGGTATTGTAACAAGTGCTATGTCCGACAGGTTGTCGGAATTCATACCTATTTTTTTAAACCTGAAATTTATGTAGAGCAGTGCCGACAATATGCCGACACATATAATAATTCCGTACCAGTAAACCTTAAACGGACCAAACTCCAGTGCCACCCTCTGCAAAGACAGCTCGAGAATACTAAGTCCGGGAAATGAAACTGTGTTCATTTTTAAATCTCCTTTTACTCAAGCGGAACAATCGTTGACAAAGCAAAACAATCTTCATCAAAGTTTTCCATAAAGCGTTTATTTATATCTTCAAATGTCACCTCTGCCATAACAGTCGGGTAATCGAGAATATCACTGTCTTCAAAAACACATCCTATAAACTCGTTTGCAATATCGTCTGTGCTGTTGAAAAGTCTTAATATATGAGCATAGTTTGCACGCTTTATACGCTCGAAAGCCTCTTTATCAAAACCGTTTTTCTTGTAATGAGCAATTTCCTCTTTTACAAGCTCATAAACTTTTTCTGGATTTTCCGAGCAACCAGAAATTTCACAGTGTGAAAATGTTTCGTGTCCCTCAAAATCGTATGAAAAAGATGAGTCTATAAGCCCCATATTGTAAAGCTTAGTATAGAAAGGAGCGGATTTATCAAAAATCAAATCGAGAATTATATCGTACTGTGCACGCTTTTTAACAAGCTCTTTTCCGCTCATTGGGCAGTTATTGTCCTTTATGCCGATAGCAAACATAGGCATGGAAACCTGTAATCTTTTTGAAACTCTTTCCTTGCATACGCTTTTCTGCTCTTTAGGATAGATACGCTCTATTTTCTTTGGAGGCACAAACTCAAGCACCTTATCGCAAACCTCTTTCACCTGTTCTGGTGTTACATCGGCACACACGCAAAGAGCCATATTTTCAAGGTTATAAAAGGTGTTGTACACGTCAAAAAGAATTTCGGGCGTGATTTCTGATATTGTTTCCACAGTCCCTGCAGTATCAATTCTCACGGGATTGTCTGCATAAAGGGCTGTGAGCATTCCAAAGTAAAGCTGCCACGACGGATTGTCGTCATACATCTTTATCTCCTGACCTATTATGCCCTGTTCCTTTTCGACGGTCTGCTTTGTAAAATACGGATGAGTGACAAAGTCAAGCAGTATTTCGAGAGACTGTGTAAAATTGTCAGCCGCTGAAAAAAGATACACCGTCTTATCGGCACTTGTATATGCGTTTGCACTTGCACCCGTCTTTGCATAGCGTTCAAAGGTATCTGTTCCGTCCTCGTTTTCAAACATTTTATGCTCAAGGAAATGTGCAACTCCGTCAGGTACTGTTATCCTCTTTCCGTCTGCAACAAACGAGCTGTCAACAGAGCCGTATTTTGTTGCAAACGCTGCATACCCCGTCGCCATTTTTTTAGGGAACACGTATACTCTAAGTCCGCTTTTGTGCTTTGTATAATAATATTTTTCTCCGATTTCTTTGTTTTCTCTAACCGAAAAATCCATTTGTGTTATTCCTTTCGATGTCAAAAGTTTTGTAATTTCAGTTTGTTCCCTCAAGGAAGAAAACCGTATCAAGTTGTGCCTTTCTGGCTGCCGCGGCAACCTGTTCTTTTGTCACCATATTTATCTTTTCTATAACGTCGACAGGAGCAGAATTTACGCCTGCAAGAATCCTCGACAAATACCAGTTCATAAGCGAAGTCGGGTTATCCTCAAGCTCCTTGTAGCCATTTGTAATGGACATCTTTGCAGCATTAAATTCAGCATCGCTTATTTTGCCGCTCTGAATATCGCAAAGCTCCTTTTTTATTGCCTCAAGTGCCTTATTTCTGTTACAAGATTCAATTCCAGAAAGCACATACATTACACCCTTTGAAAAATCCGCTGCCGCCCGGCAGTAGTAACAAAGGCTGAGCTTTTCACGGACATTCATAAAGAGCTTGCTCATGGGCGAGCCTCCGAAAATCTCGCAGAACATATAAAACGCAGCGGAATCCTCGTTTTTCAAGCTCACGCCCGTTCTAAAGCCCATAGCAAGCTTGCCCTGATTTACAGGCATTTTTTCCGTAACCTCAAGAACTTTATCTCTTGCCTTGCCCGAAACAAAGGTGTCGGGAATGTTATACGCTTTTGGATTTCTCCTTGAGAATATATCTTTAAAACCAAGGGCAAGCTTTTGACAATCAACCTGACCTGTAAAGAAAATCTCCACTCTTGCATTGTTTACAACTTCCTTGTAAAACTCAAACAGGGTTTTGCCCGTAACAGAGGGGACATCCTCCTCGTACCCCACATCATTAAGACTGTAATTTTCACCCTCGCACATAAGTTCCGTGCACTTTTGCTTTGCATACGCATTTTTATTGTTTATTATCGCTTTTATTGAATTTAAAAGGTCAACCTTTTCCGATTCCACAATGGCACTGTCGAACTCTCCGTTTGCAGTATACGGCTCAAAGAATATCTGACGAAACATATCCACCGCACTCTCGACAAGGTCCTCGTCGGAGCTTGGCAAAAATAAGTCTTTCAGAAAATCCGAGTCATAGCTTATTATAAGCTTTTCGCCATTTTTATAAGAACGTGTCGAAACCGACATATCATAAATATACTCGAGTCTTTCTGAAATAAGTGCGACAGACGGATACTTTTTCGTTGCTCTTTGCAAAACTCTGACAAGAAGTGACGCATTTGTGACAGTGCTTTTTTCAAGCCCAATGATAAAATTTACGCTCAGAAAATTTGTTTTAAACTTATCCGACTCTAAAATATGCATATTTACAAGCGGTGATATATTAAGTGTCTGCATTGACATACCCTTTCGGAAAAATATTTTTTGTATTCTTATATTATACATCGATTTTTTATACGAGTAAACCGATATATGCTTAAATTTACAAACTCTTAAACATTAAAGTCATTTTCAAGGTCGGTTTTGGTGGTGTGATTGCTGAAAATTTCAACCGTATGACTTCCCTTGGTAATGGGAACTTCAAAGCCCGCTTTCTTTCCGTCAAGCACAATTTTACTTGTGTCACCTGTTGTATAGCTTACTGTATAATGTGCATCCAAAAAGTCAAAATCAAATTCAAGCTTAAACTCTCCGAACAGGAAAAACGGCACATCAAAACATTCCTCGCTAAGCTTTATATAAGCGTTTTGTGTCCGGGTTTCAAACAGTTCTATGCAAAACGCATTTTCAAGTATCGTCCTCCACAGCCAACCTGCTGCTCCCGTGTACCAGCTCCAACCACCTTTTCCGACATAGAGAGGGTTTGTATACACATCGCCGCAAAGTACATATGGCTCTGCCCTGTAAGCATCCATCTTTTTCTTGTCGGCTAGTCTTATCGGGGGTATAAGTGAAAACAAAACATCACGTGCCATTTTCAAAAGCTCACTGTGCTTTTCATTGTCTTTTAAAAACAGCTTTGCCGCTTCAAAAAGTCCTTTACACGCCCACACGGCAGCATGAGTATACTGACCTCCGTTTTCACGTACTCCGGGAACATACCCCTGCACATAGCCTATATCCTCTTTTGTCTTGTCATATGCAGGAGAAAAAAGCTTATATATTCCCATATCCTTGTCAAACAGAAGCTCGTATGAGTTTTTAACCGAGGAATAAATCTGCTCATTTGTCCCTACCTTTGCAATAGCACTGTATGCCTGTACAAGAGCATCAATTTTGTTCTCTTCGTTACTTTGTTTGCCGAGCACATATCCGTCATCGCTAAAGGCTCTTAGAAAATATCCGTTTTTTTCATCGTAACCGAAAGAGCATATATTTTTTCTCATTTCTTGCGTTATTTCATCAAACCTCTGCACAGTTTTTGTGTCGCCGTAAAGCTGTGAAATCTTTGAAAAGTTTTCTATAACAAGCATAAGGAACATACTCAGCCACACGCTTTCGCCACTTCCGTTTATACCCACTCTATTAAATCCGTCGCACCAGTCGCCCGAGCCAATGAGACAAAGTCCGTGTTTACCAAGACTATTCGATACACGGAAAATGCTTTTAAGGCAATGCTCATAAACACTTGCAGTTTTATCAGACTGACAAATTGTCATATACTTTTCACTGACGTTTTCGCCAAGCATTTGGCCGTCTGCAAAGGCAACGTTTTCGTACAGAATATCAGTTTTTCCGGTATACATAACATACAGGGCGGTGACGTATGGCAAAAAGAGAAGGTCATCTGTTATTTTTGTACGCACACCAAAGATTTTCCCGTCAATCTCGTGCCACCAGTGAAGCACATCACCCTCGTAAAACTGTACCTTACAGCTTCTTATGATATGCTCCCTTGTCTCGTCGGGAAGTGCATACATAACAGTAAGGCTGTCCTGAAGTCTGTCCCTGAAGCCATACGCCCCTCCGGACTGATAAAAACCGCTGACAGCAAAAAATCTTGATGCACTGTTCTGATAACACAGCCACGTATCGAAAAAGCATTTTACGGATTTTGTCACATTATTTGAATTTGCGAAATATGCCCTCATATCAGGTTTTATCTTTTTGGCAAATTCCACTGCAGATTCAAAGCACTCTTTTTGATTATTCTTAATAAATTCGAGGATCTCGCATTGCTCGGTCTCATCCTTTGCAGTGCCAAGGAAAAATGTTCTTTTTCCCGATTTGCCACTGTCTGATGCGGAAAATTCTGCACAAACATATCCGTTTAAAGTGCCCGAATCAAGTTCTTCAAGGTCTGCTTTATTTCCGTTTTCGTCTATTCCCCCTACAAAGCAGAATGAATGGAAATATTCTGAAAACGGGTTTAACACACACTCACAGTCATTTTTAACTTCCCAAACGGTTTTGTCTGTTTCGTCCTTGTTTTGTCCCATCAGTGACTTTACCGCAAAGCAGATTTTGACGTTTTCGCCCGTTTTGACTTCGAGTATTTTAACGGGCACATTTTCGGGAATATATACCTTCAGGCTGTAATCGATTTCCTGTATTTTCCCTCTATAAACAGCGTACCCCTGACAGAATTCCACTTCTTTACTGCAGGCACACATATCGTAATACTTATCCCCAAGACACAAAAATACTGCTTCCCCGAATTGACTCTCAAATACATCATTATAAAACGGAGTTACACGTCTTAGTGCTGAGTTTTGGTCAAACGTATATCCAAGGCTTACGTGCGTAACAACGCTCGACAGGTGTCTTGAAGCAATAACGTGCGACAAAATGTGGTTTATGCTTTGTGTCTTGTCGACAACATATGCACCATTATCTATATCAAAATATCCGTTTGCAACACAAAAGGCGTTTTCCTTATATAATGGCTTATCGTT
>JAZQVQ010000032.1:0-6509 GCA_045631825.1 Eubacteriales bacterium
CATTGGATTCGACGCAAACAAGTTTGAAAGCCAAAACCATTGCCTGTCTCAACACACTATAGCTATTTTCTTTATCCAAATACTGCTTATAAAAGTACAATAAATAAATAGTACATAACCGGAATGGTTATAACCGACAATGTGTGGGAAATTACCGCCATAGCAGCACCTGTCTTTGTGTCTCCGCCAAATGCAGCAGGATATACTATTGTATTGAGTCCGAGAGGCGTTGCAAAGCAAATAAGAAGTAGTGTCATTACTTCCGTGCTTGTTCCAACCAATTTAAGTATTATCATAAACAATGCCGGTATTACTATAAGTCTCAGGAAAGTTATGGCATATACCTTCTTATCCGAGAGAAGCTTTTTAACATCATACCCACCTATTACAATTCCGGCAAGCAGCATCGCCGCAGGTCCCATACATTTTGATGCGTTATCAAGTGCACTGATTGCAAATTCCGGAAAATACTGTTTTAAATTCAAAAGTCCGCAAATTATACCTACCACAGTTGCAACCATAGGCGGTCCCAGAAGTCCTTTTTTCAGGTTTTGTCTTAAGTTTGCGTGCCCCTTGGGAATCAATACGTAAAATCCCCACGAGTAACAAACAACTGACACGAAAAATGTCAACATATGATATTTATAGAACATTTCTGACCCCCATATTCCGAGGACAATGAAATTTCCCATAAATCCAAAGTTTCCGAAAGTCAAAGCATATTTATATATATTTCTCTGATACTCAAGCTCCTTGTTTCCATCTGCGTTTCTCACAAAAAGTCTTGATACAGGGTAAGCTAAAGCTACAGCAGCAACAATAAATATCAAACCATAAATCATAAGGCTTGAGTTTTTGACAAAGTTTTCAACTGTACACTTGTCAAGCATTGTTACAAATGAAAGTGCAGGTACGAAAACAAATGTCTCGAGCTTTGATATTACAGATCCCGAATTTTCAGGAACTATATTCTTAACTCTCAGTATGTATCCTACGATTATAAGTGTCGCCATCATCAAAAGCTGTTGTAGCGACAGAAAGAACATTTCCATTGTCCGTTTTACTCCTTTAAGTTAACAATTAGATTTTTTAACTGATTATTGTTTTCCACTTGAAAGCTTGATTGTTATAGTCTGAGTTTTTTCCTCACCTGCTTCGAGAAAAGCTAGTTTACCGTTCTTTCTCATGACATCCCTTCCATCGGGGGTGCAGTTGCCCGGCTCAAGCCCTACAACGTACTCGCCCTTACCCATCATCTTCCACTGTGTGAAGAAAGGAAGCTCATTCATATTATAATTTATTGAAAGAAGTGTATCTATTTCGGGGCTGTAAATGCTTGCCTTACCCTCGGTCATATCGTAGTAATAGCACTGTTCTTCAAACCCAAGCTGAGGCTTTTCCATAATAAGTGATTTATCTATTGCTTTTTCAGACACGGGGTTTCTTGCCGTAATACCCTTATGGTTTATTGTTACAACAGAATTTTCAGTCAAAAGCGGATATCCCATATTGAAGTGATACAAAACCATATACGGTGACTTTTCAAAGCCTATGTTTTTAACTGTATCCTTAATGATTATCTCGTCTCTGTCAAGAGGACATTCATACTCTCTTGTAAGCACCAGTTTTCTGCCAAACAGACGTGCATCACGGACTGTCAGTTTTACATATATACCCTTGTCGTCCGTCCAGGCACCCACGCTCTCAGCAGGGGTGTTTGCTATTGTTCCGTGAAGCGGTAATTCTTCTCCGTCATCGATACACGGGCTTCCGACTGCCGTAAGACCGCAGGTTGTAAGAAAGCCTGCTGTAAACGATTTTAAGAAACCTACTCCCTTATCATCATAATACTTTGGCGAAACATATCCACAAGGGGCAATATAACTCATATTTCTTCCGTTATAAAAGAGTCTTGAAATATCCCCGCCTCTGTCTGCGGATATTGTAAACATAACCCCTCTGCCGTTATTAACCTCGAAAAGTCTCATTCCGTCACCCTTGCCTGAGCAAAGCCTATGCTCTTCAACCCCATAAAGCTGAGACGGATGCCCTATGTATTCATTCATAAAAAATCCTCCGTATTGCATTTACTTACTACAAATACATATGTTTATATATTAACACATACACGTAAATTATGGCATCAAACCATATTTTTGTCAATCTTTATTTTGCAAAATTAACAAATAATAGCACATATTGAAAAGTTTTATATTATATTTACAAGCAAAAAAATCACCCTTTACTTTTTAATGTAAAAGGTGATATTGCTTATTGTTTTATCAATTCTTTTGGATTACGTATTATTCTTTGGTTTGACGAACCGCGAAAGGCAAGGCTTATATCCTTAAGCTCCTCTACAAACTCCCCGTCAACAAGAACATCTATCATTGACAGCATTTCGTAAGTCACCTCACAGTGTGCCCTTCCTCCCTGTACCAAATCGGTATCAAGTGTATACCCCGTATAACACCAGATATCCTTTTTGGGAAACATCTCTTTAAAGCGTCTCATAAATGCAATCAAGACTCTCTGGTTACATATCTCAAAAGGCTCTCCGCCAAGAAGTGACAGTCCTTTTACGTAGTCAGGTGAAAGTGCTTTTAACAGCTCATCTTCGGTCGATTTATCAAACGGCTTTCCGTAATCAAAATCCCAAGCAATACTGTTAAAACAGCCCTTACAATGATGTGTACACCCCGAAACAAACAGTGAAACTCTCACTCCCTCTCCGTTGGCAACATCATTTTTCTTTATCTCTGCATAATTCATTAAAGGTGAAGCTCCCTTTCCTTTATTTCCTGACTTCTTCGCTGATTCCAGTACTGTGTTCCGATATATCCGCAGGTTCTTCTTGCAACATTGAGATTATTTTGGTCTCTGTTTCCGCACTTTGGACATTCCCACACAAGCTTTCCGTACTCGTCCTTGACAATGCTTATTTCTCCGTCAAAACCGCATTCCTGACAATAGTCACTCTTTGTGTTGAGTTCTGCGTACATAATATTGTCATATATAAACTTCATAACCGCAATAACTGCATCAAGGTTATTCTGCATATTCGGCACTTCAACATAGCTTATTGCTCCGCCAGGAGAAAGTGCCTGGAACTGTGCCTCAAAGCCAAGCTTTTCAAATGCGTCTATCGGCTCTGTTACGTGAACGTGATAGCTATTGGTTATATAATTCTTATCGGTAACACCCGAAATTACACCAAATCGCTTTTGCAAGCACTTTGCAAATCTGTATGTAGTGGATTCAAGCGGTGTTCCGTACAGACTAAAGTCTACATTATGCTTTTCTTTCCAGCGTTTTGTTGCTGCATTAAGGTATTTCATTACATCAAGTGCAAACGGTGTTGCATCGGGATTTGTATGTGACTTACCTGTCATATACTTGACACACTCATAAAGACCTGCATAGCCAAGTGAAATTGTCGAATATCCGCCATACAGAAGCTTATCTATTGTCTCGCCCTTCTTGAGTCTTGCAAGTGCACCATACTGCCAGAGTATCGGAGCTGCATCCGAAAGTGTTCCTTTAAGTCTTTCGTGACGGCAAATCAATGCTCTATAACAAAGCTCAAGTCTTTCATCAAATACCTTCCAGAACTTATCCATATCTCGTCCCGACGAAAGTGCTATATCGACAAGGTTGATTGTTACAACACCCTGATTGAATCTTCCGTAATACTTCGGCTCATTTGTTTCCGGGTCTACATAAGGTGTCAGGAACGAACGGCATCCCATACAGGTATAGCAATGTCCGTCTCCGTTTTTGTCAACCTTAAGCTCAAGCATCATCTTTTCGGAAATATAGTCGGGCACAAGACGTTTTGCCGTACATTTTGCTGCAAGCTTTGTAAGGTAATAATAAGGCGAATCCTCGTGTATATTCTGTTCTTCAAGAACATAAATAAGCTTGGGGAATGCAGGTGTTATATATACGCCTGCCTCATTCTTTACGCCCTTATATCTCTGCTCCAGAACTTCTTCGATAATAACGGCAAGGTCTTTCTTTTCCTGTTCGTTCTTTGCTTCGCCAAGGTACATAAACACTGTTACAAACGGAGCCTGTCCGTTAGTAGTCATAAGTGTTACAACCTGATACTGTATTGTCTGGACGCCTTTTCTTATTTCGTCACGTATTCTCTTTTCAACAATTCTGGAAACTGTCTCTTCGTCGTTCTTTCCGCCTGCAATTGAGATTTCTTCAAGAACCTCACGTCTTATACGTTCTCTTGAAACCTGCACAAAGGGTGCAAGGTGAGTAAGGCTTATGGACTGTCCTCCATACTGATTTGATGCAACCTGTGCAATAATCTGTGTTGCAATATTACAAGCCGTTGAAAAAGAGTGCGGCTTTTCAATAGCGGTCCCGCTTATAACTGTCCCGTTCTGAAGCATATCCTCAAGGTTTACAAGGTCACAGTTATGCATATGCTGTGCAAAATAGTCTGCATCGTGGAAGTGTATAAGTCCGTCATCGTGTGCTTTTACTATGTCGGGCGGAAGCAAAAGACGTTTTGTTATATCCTTTGAAACCTCGCCCGCCATATAATCACGCTGAACTGAGTTTACCTGAGGATTTTTATTTGAGTTTTCCTGCTTTACCTCCTCATTATTACACTCGATAAGGCTGAGAATCTGGTTATCCGTTGTGTTTGCAGTTCTTACAAGGCTTCTTGTATAACGATATCTGATGTATCGTTTTGCAGTCTCGTAAGCTCCCCTCATCATTATCTGTGTTTCGACAAGCTCCTGTATTTCTTCAACGGACAATGCTCTGTCAAGACACGCTCCCGTGTCTTCCACTGATTTTGCTATCTCCGCAATCTGCTCATCGGTAAGCTCTTTTTCGGGGCCTGCCTCATTTGCCTTTGCAACCGCCATTTCAATTTTTCTGCGGTCAAAAACGACTTCGGCACCGCTTCTCTTGATTATCTTCATTATTTCTTCTCCTGATTCTTTATTTATTGTAAACTCCCCAAAAGGACATACGTCTTTATTTTTCAGGTACGTAATACATTACACCATAAGTAAAACCGCTTGCTCGCAAGGGCGTTTTTACGCAGCCGTCAATGTTGCAAGTGTGCAAAGCACGCAGGCGGCGAAGCCGCAAAGACTTGCATCGCAAGGCTTGCTGCATATATTTTACCATAAGTAAAAATGCTTGCTGGCAAGGGCATTTTTACGCAGCCGTCAATGTTGCAAGTGTGCAAAGCACACAGGCGGCGAAGCCGCAAAGACTTGCACCGCAAGGCTTGCTGCATATATTATACCATACAAAAAAATTTTATCAAGTGGTTTTGAGAGATTTTTTCGAAAAAATACTACATTTTGTAGGTATACACAAAATATATACATATATATTGTGTGTTTTACCCAATAGTACAAAAAGGCGGAAAACTTGAAAATTACCGGTGTTATCTGCATATGTTACCTGCAAAAAGGGCAATATATACAAGGAGGTGTTAAAACAAAATATGAAGGACAAACACAACAAATTGAAAAAACAACTTGTTTCCGGCACAGTTTACGCATTTCTCGCTGCGGCAGTTGTAGCGGTAACAACAAGTGGAGTGGTCTCCATTATTTCAAAAACCCCTGACGAAATCAACGTTCCCGACAATCTCAAATACAACGAGGACAGCACGGATTTACCCGACGTGCAAAATTTTGAAGATTTACTCGGCAATTTACCGCGCGTGGAAAACATTCCGGATGGTTCATCCGTTGTTTCCGGCACGGCACAAGGGATTACCGATGAAATTTCGCAAGAATCCGAACAAGACGTAACAAATGATAATCTCGAAACTTCAGTTACACCCGAAAATGTAACAGAAGATGTGGACTACGGATACCCCGGCTTTGTAAAGCCCTGTGACGGATACATTTCAAGAGAGTTTTCCGTAGATGTACTGACATATTGTCCCACTATGTCAGATTTCAGAATTCACGAGGGTATCGACATTGTCTGTGAAGCAGCAACACCTGTTAAAGCGGTTACGGGAGGAGTTGTCACAGATATTACCGACGACGTTCTTTACGGAAAGGTTGTCACAATACAAAGTCCCGACGGACTTACGTTAAGATACTGCAATCTTTCCGAGGTGCTTGCCTCCGGTGTTGAAAAGGACGCAATAATACAAACCGGCTCCGTTATCGGCGGAGTTGGAAGTACCGCGATATGCGAAGCCGCACAGCCTCCCCATCTTCACCTTGAGGCAATCCGCGACGGACAAAAAACAAACCCCGAGGAATTATTCGAGGAAATATATTTAAAAGAGTCTAACGATGCTATCGAAAGTGGTCTGGTGGACTGATAAAATCCGGTTAAAGCCTTTTGGTTTTAACCGTTTTATTTTTATGGTGAGTTATACTATCAAGTGCAACAGTAAATAAAAAGGGAAGCCCATATAAATCCATGGTATAATGTAATTGCCACAAAACAAAAACCAAGGAGGATTTATATGAGCTACAAACATCTTACCATAGAAGAACGCTGTT
>JAZQVQ010000033.1:0-6370 GCA_045631825.1 Eubacteriales bacterium
AAATCCTTTTCGTTTTTGATAAATGCCTTTATCATTTGATAGGTTGGCATGAGATTGTCGAAACCTTCAAGCGGTATAGCATTTCTTACTCTGTCGTCGTGTGCATCAAATGTCATAACGTTTTCGACGCCGAGAGAAACAAGCTCATGAAGCATAAACGCACAGTCAAGAGATTCTCTTGCGGTTCTTCTGTGCTGTCTGCTTTCATAAAGCATAGGCATAATAACAGAAATTCTTGTCGCCTTACCACTTATTGCCGAAATAATACGCTTGACATCACAAAAATGATCGTCAGGGCTCATCGGCACTTCCATGCCATACATTTTGTACTTCTGGCTGTAATTGTAACAGTCAGCGACAATAAAAACATCTTTTCCTCTGACAGATTCTTCGAGAAGACATTTAGCTTCACCTGTACCGAATCTAGAAAAAGATGCGTTGATGATATAATTAGGGTTTGGTTCGTTTCTCCATTCTCCTATGTACTTTTCGATTCTCTTAAGGAAATTTTCTGTTCCTCTTGTTCCGATAAGTGCCAATGGACTGAACGGGGTTTCTTTTGAAAAATCCTGCATACGTACCTCCAAAAAATGTTGTTATAAACATAATTGTATCGACAAAATTATAACATTTAATTTAAAAAGTGTCAATAGAATAAGACAAGAATAGACAAATATATTTGTAATTAAATTATTAATTTCTACCTAACTTTGTAATTATCTATTATAAAAAAATACATAATTTGGTAAATACGTCCAAAGATATGTAAATTTTCAAAAAAACAGTTGACAGAATGGAGAAAATTAACTATAATTACGATTGTAGATTTAACGATTAAAGTTGAAAGGAAAAGTGAGAATTTTGACTAAACAAACAACTGTTTCAAGTGAAGGACTCAAAAAACTTCAGGAGGAACTTGAATTTTTAAAAACCACTAAGCGTAAGGAAGTTGCAGAGGCAATCAAGGTTGCCAGAGCGTTCGGCGACTTGTCGGAAAACAGTGAATACGATGAGGCGAAAAATGAGCAAGGTGCAGTTGAACAACGTATAGCTGAAATAGAAGCTATGCTCAAAAATGTCAAAGTTATAAACAAACAGGAAATCAAAACCGATACTGTAAATGTTGGTAACAGAGTAAGAGTAATGGATGAAACCTTCGGTGAAGAGGTTGAATATACTATCGTTGGTTCAAGTGAGACAAATCCGCTTGAATTGAAAATTTCTGACGAATCACCCATTGGTAAAGCACTTATCGGTTCAGCTATCGGTGAGGTTGTAAAAGCAGAAACTCCCGGTGGGGAAGTTGTAATGAAAATTTTGAAAATATCGAAGTAAAATCAGAGCTTTAGGATGGTGTAAATTTTGGCAAACAATCAGAACGAAAATAATGAAGTTGAGGTTGTTCAGACTCAGCAGGAATTAAATGAACAAATGGCAATAAGAAGGGCAAAGCTTGATGCTCTGTGTGAGGCAGGTAACAATCCTTATGAACTTGTAAAGTATCCTGTAGATAATTACTCGGTTAATATCAAGGAAAACTTTGAAGCTCTTGAGGAAAAAGATGTCTGCATAGCAGGTCGTCTTATGTCAAAGAGAGTAATGGGTAAAGCCAGCTTTTGTGATATTCAGGACGGCAAGGGCAGAATTCAGTGCTATGTAAGCAAGAGCGACGTCGGTGAGGATGCTTATGCGGCATTCAAAAAACTCGATATCGGCGATATTCTTGGTCTGTCAGGCTTTGTATTTAAAACAAAAATGGGAGAAATCTCTGTCCATGCAAAAGAAGTTGTTTTGCTTTCTAAGAGCCTGAGGGTGCTTCCTGAAAAATTCCATGGTCTTAAGGATCAGGAAACAAGATACAGACAAAGATATGTTGATCTTATTGTCAATCCCGAGGTAAAGGATACTTTTGTAAAGCGTTCGCTGATAATTAAAGAGATACGTAATTTTCTCGACAGTAAAGGCTTTCTTGAGGTTGATACACCGGTTCTTCATACTCTTGAAATTGGTGCAGCGGCAAGACCTTTTATAACACATCACAACGCACTTGATATTGATATGTACCTCAGAATTGAAACAGAGCTTTATTTAAAGCGTCTTATCGTCGGAGGTATTGATAAGGTGTATGAGGTAGGACGTATTTTCAGAAACGAGGGAATGGACGTAAAGCATAACCCTGAGTTTACCTCGATTGAGCTGTATCAGGCATATACCGATTACCACGGTATGATGGATCTTGTTGAAGAATTGTATACAATGCTCACAAGAAAGATTTGCGGTAAGGATGTTATAACTTATCAGGGCACCGAAATCAATATGGTTTCGCCCTGGGAACGTCTTACAATGGTTCAGGCTGTTGAAAAGTATGCCGGTGTTAATTATTATGATTGGAAAGACGACGCAGATGCTCGTAAGTGTGCTAAGGAGCATCACGTTGAAGTTGATGATAACGCAACAAAAGGAACAGTTCTTATTGAGTTCTTTGATGTGTTTGTCGAAGAAAAGCTGATTCAGCCAACGTTCATTTATGATTATCCGGTTGAAAATTCTCCGCTTGCAAAGCGTAAAGCATCTGAGCCTGCATTTACCGAAAGATTTGAGTTTTTCATTTACGCAAGGGAAATGGGAAATGCTTTTTCAGAGCTTAATGACCCGATTGACCAGCGTGCAAGATTTGAAAAACAGGTTGCCGAGAAAAATTCTCAGGGGGCAAAAGCTAAGGTTGATGAAGATTTTATCAACGCACTTGAATACGGCATGCCTCCCACAGGCGGACTTGGATTTGGTGTTGACCGCCTTGTAATGCTTCTTACTGACAGCTATTCAATAAGAGATGTCTTGCTTTTCCCCACGATGAAACCGCTTGACGAATGATGTGGAGTGTTATGAATAATAATAACGAAACAAAAAAGACATTTCTGCAGTGGGTTGACAATACGTGGTACCATTATAAAGTACCGATAGTATTAGGATTCGTTGCACTTGTTATTGTTGTGACCTGTTCTGTTCAGTTCTTATTAAAAAAGGATGCTGATGTATTCTTTTATTATGTCGGCGATAGCAGCTGTTCTGTAAAGGCGATAGAGAATTTCAGGGCAGATATGGCTGATATAATGACAAAGGATTATAACGGCGACGGAAAAAAAACGGTTGACTATAAAGAAGATGTCTTTGTGATGTATTCCATTGATGACGAACAGAATAGCGGCTCGTATGTTTTCAATCAGAATGACCAGATGAATATAGTCCAGAGATTTAATATGGAACTTGGCGTCGGAGAATGCGTCATATATATTATGGAGCCAAATTTATACAAGGCGAACAAGTCGTATATTGAGCCTCTTGAGAATGTTTTAGGTTATGTTCCCGAATTTGCTTTGGATGAAAAGGGAATTGTAATATCCGATTTAACGGCATATTACAAAACTTCTCTTAACGAATTTAATAAGGATTATATACTTTGCGTCAGACGTGAAAGAAAAAATGATGATAAAGAATATTACAAAGCAAATGCAGATTTTTTCAAAACTCTTGTTGAGTTTGAGTGATTTGTAATTAAAATAATTCAAATCTAATAAAATTTATTATGAAATAATATATCAAAGTGACTTGCCGTACGAAAAGTCGACTTTGAAACAAAATATATTATTTGTGTACAAACAAGTACTAAATTAGAAAAGGAGGAAAGTGTATTATAACGTAAATGTTATAATATGCGTCTTGACTATGAAAAAGTTTTTATCAATTTGCCTTGCGGCACTTATGATTTCTTCTATGGTTTCAGTTGCTGCTTTCGCTGCAGCTGCAGACTGGACAAGTGGTAACGGTTTCCATATTATCGAAGTTGCTGATGACGGTTCACGTGTCGAAGTTGAAAAGAATTCTCCCGTAACTGTTACTGATAACGCAGATGGTACTATCCATGTAACACATGGTGGTTACTACCAGTCAGGTGATAACTGGGGCGGTGTTTCTTCAAACGATACATACAATCTTAATGGTCTTAAGGTTGATGTAACATTCGAAGAAATTCCTGAAGCTACAGCTTCAACAGACTGTTGGATGGCTGTTGACTTCCTCAAAAATTGTGGTCCTTTCTATGCTGCAGCAGCTAACGTTGCAGATAACCCCGGCTTTATGAGCCTTGTTCGTTTCAGCCAGCCTGCCGTTTCTTTCCACAATGGTGTTGATTCCTTTGCTGCGTTGTTCAATTCTTCAAACATTCTTGAAGACAACTCAATGTTTGCTATTGGTGCTGGTGATACTCTCACAGTTAGTGTAAAAATGGCTGATACAGGTTACTATGAAGTTACATATACAAAGAATGGCGAATCCAGCTACACAATTACACCCGGTGTTGATATTGAAGTTGTAAACGCTAAGGCACTTGCTGAATTGTTCGCAGACGGTAAGGCACACGTTACAGTTATGGCTTCTTGCCTTGGTTCACAGCCTGACGGATTCAAGTACAACGTTAAGGTAACTGACGGTACTGAATTTACAGCTGCTGATATCGAAGCAAATGCTGCTGCACTTGCTGCTTCACAGAAGGAAGCTGATGACAAACTTGCTGATGAACAGGCTGCACTTGATGCTATGCTTGGCTTAACAGATGGTGAAACTGAAGAGCAGCCCGAAGAAACTCCCGCTGACGATACAAACAATGACTCTGCAGCTCCTGCTGTTGTTGATGATGCTGAAGATTCTTCCGTAAACGTTGGTCTTATCATTGCTATCATTGCTATTGTTGTGGTAGTAGCAGTAGTTGTTATCGTCGTTCTTAAGAAGAAGGGTAATAAATAATTGTATCACTTGATATAAGGGTATAATTAGTTAAAACTTGGGCAGCACGCTGTACGGCACGTGCTGCCCACTATTTATTTAATACATATAAAAAAGTGAGCTCAAGCTCACTTTTTACATTATTTTCTTTTAAACAGTTTAATTATTCTGCGGCGTAAAGATAAAAGCATGTGCTTTGGAAGGAGAATCAACCTTAGAAAAAAAGCATAGATTATATTTCCGGAATTGTTAATTTCTATTATTTTTTCTCCGCCGTTTTTGTGAATTGCAAAGACTTTTGCAATAATCTGATTTTGTTCAATGCCTCTTTCACGAAAATACTGGTTATCACCACACATAGTGTATTTTCCGTTTTTGATGCCGAGAATTCTGTGCAGTACAAACTGACCGCCGGTACGTTTGTATAAAACAATATCGTACTTTTTTAAATTTTCCGGTGCTTTGAGAAGTACATAATCTTTTTCTGAGGAAATAGTTGGTAACATACTTGTGCCTTTCGGGCAAAGAAGAAAATTTCTTCCATTGTTAACGGCATCCTCTATAAGCGGTACCATCTGGTCCATATGCATCTTTTCCAATTTAACATTTTCCATCTTTACTCATCCCATCAAAAGCAACTTGTGCTGCCGAAATATCCATATTGCACTTTAACAAATAAAAATCAAGCTTTTTAAACATTATATCGAGAAAATCAAAAAAGTATTGTGCCTGACTTGCATCCTCTGGCAATAACAACTGTGTAAATATACGCTTAATTGCTTCCTTGTTGTCGATTTTCCGTATACTGTTTTGACTGTCCCGTTCGATAAAACATACAGCACGCAAGGGAGATCTTGTGTTTGTGTGCTGACGCTCCTTGCCGCACCAGGGAGTGCCGTAAACGTACAATTCATTATCAAGATAACGTAAAATCGGTTTGTCTCCGTTTATTATTCTTGCACGTTTCCCAAAGTTTTTGAGCCATAAGGCAGCGTGAGTAGACTTACCCGTACCACTTTTTGCTGAGAATGCGTATGAAATACCGTCAATTTCAACAACGCAAGCGTGCATAACAATACCGTTGTAGTCGAGTATTCTCCTTGCTATTTGCCTGTAAATAGAAACTGATTCAATGTATGCTTCCGGATAATCGGTAAGTACGCTTTTGTCTTTTTCATAATCCTCAGGTTTTGCAGATACAGAAAAATCAATTTCCGGTTGTACATCATTACATATGTATTCACTGCAAAAATCCTGTGTATATTTAAATTTTGAATTGATTTCAATGTTTAAATCGGCGATTTTGTAAACGGACATACTTTACCTCTTATCTGCTAAATGTTTATGTTAGTATTATACAATTTATATTGATTTGTGTCAAGCATAAAAGGAAAAATAGAAATTTGATAAAAATCAAATTTTATTCTTTATAATTTAAAAACAAAAAATATATAAAAAATATTGTATTTTTGCATTTTTTTACTTGACAAAACAAAACAGATATGATACAATAATATGCGTTGTCAGGAGGCAATTGAATATTTGCACCTTTAGCTCAGTTGGTTAGAGCTACCGGCTCATAACCGGT
>JAZQVQ010000034.1:0-14317 GCA_045631825.1 Eubacteriales bacterium
CCCATTACATAAAATTCTGGCGGGTGGTAACATTTCCCCATAATATGTTACAAAATGTTAATAATTCTGTTACACAATTGTCTATCTCATGGTTAATAACTGTAATAATATTATGAGATAATAATCGTGCCGAGAAAGGCAGAAAGGAGTTGTACTAACAATGAAGTACAAATTTGGTGGTTCTCTTGAAATTCGGATTCCCGAGGGTTTGGAGTTTACCGGAGAGGGAGAAAGCAAAGAGGAAGCTATTTTGAATATGCTTTCTAAGATTGTGGAAGACGGAAGCGTTGGCGAGTGTCTGGTAACTGATTACCTTAAGACCAAAGCAGTGCGGAAGGTCTTCACAGTAACAGTCACTGAAACCTTCACACACAAGGTAACAATCAGTACCGATGATTACCCAGAGATTGAAGACGAAAGTGATGCCGAGTATTATGTCGAAAATAATCTGGAAGACTTTAATGATGATTTTGATTACACTGAGTGGGAAAGAGAAAGACTTGAAACCGATTGTCAGTGGAGAGACACCGAAGAAGAAGAACTTGACTGCTGATGTTGACAGACAGGGGACGGACTCCGTCCCTTGTAGTCTGCACCAGAGTGCAGAAGAAAGGAAGGGTTAACAATGGGTAACAGGACAACAAGCAAAGAAACCGTCAAGCGTGTGAGAGATTATATCATGGAAGGGTTTACTGGTGAAAACTATGGTTGGACGGACGCAGATACTTTTGAAAAGGTTGCTCAGTGTATCATGACTGCGTTTTATATTGAACGTGCTAAACCGTTGGTTGAGGATAAACCTTACTTTAAGACCTATCAAGACGCTTTTCTTGATTGGTGTGCGGGTCTTCCTTCCATCATTGACACTGGTTATTATTACAATAGGTCTGCAATCGCTAACCTTGGTGATATGCTTGACCAGACCATCGCAGAGCGGGAGAGATACAGCGAACAGCAAGCAGAAGACCTTCTTTCATATCTGATTTTCCGTGAAGTCTTGAAGGGTTGCAAGCACCAGTACAAAGCTTTTCGTGAAGTGGTCTGATTCAGACAGACAGGGGACGGACACCGTCCCTTGTAGTCTGCACCAGAGTGCAGAGGAAAGGAAGGTGCTTCAAATGGCACTAAGATGGAATTTCAAAGAAAAGTGTGGTACAGTTACTCATGAGAAAAGCGGGACGTTCAACTGGTATGAGGGAAATGGTCTTATGATTGTCCTGAATGAGTGGAAAGAGGGAGAAGATGATTATTATTCCATGAACTGGTTTTTCTGCGATATTGACCATGCTAAGAATTGTCTCGGCATGAACCAGAAAGGTGGTTATGGAGAGAATATGTTTTCTGATGACCCTATAATCGAGGTTACAATCTCCCGCACCTATTCCCGCTACTGGAAGAAACTGGTTGATGTTCTGGTGAAAGCTTTCCCAGATATCAAGATAACTCTTTTCTGATTCAGACAGACAGGGGACGGACTCCGTCCCTTGTAGTCTGCACCAGAGTGCAGAAGAAAGGAAGGTGCTTCAAATGAAGTACGCAACAGGTAAAGCCTATTTCCGTAGGCACAGCACCTATGCTATTATGGTGCTGAGAGATAAGGACTCATGGGATATCTACTATGCAGACAGAGGTACTGATTTCCGTTTTGCCTTTGGTCTTCCTGTGGCTACTCGTCTGAGTAGGGTGTTTTATGTGGCTGAGAGGAATATTGACCTCTACATGGATATTCTGTTTGATGAAGGGAGTGAGATTCATGTCTCGCACAACTGAATCTTATAATGGAGTATTCGATTTCTACAAAGGACGGATTGAGTCTGCTCTGAACTATGGTCTTTCTGGTGATGGTATGCTTGACCTTGTGAACAGGTGTGCTTTCTGGGATTCCTTCTTGACCACTGAGGAATTTAATACTATTATTATCATGAGTGCAGAAATGCACAAGAAAATTCTGGAGGTGAATCGTAATGCAGTCTGGCAAGGAACAGGTAAGTAAGACTCGCAAAGGAGACAGGGAGATAATCTCTGTCTCCCTTCCTATTGCTGTCTATGAGAAGATGGCAGAGGTATGCGAACATTACAACATGAACCGGAGTGCTATGGTGGCAAGTGCCATTGTAGACTATCTCCACTCACTGGGTGCAAAGGTTGGTGAGCGTTAATGGCAAGGTATGAGCTTCCCTATGCGAAAGAGTGGTATACCGTGGACGCTGCGAAACTTATGGACACAAAGACTCTCCGTAAGGAATATACAAAACTGCGGGATATTGCTCAGAAACGTTTGAAACGTCTGGAACATGATTATGACTGGACAAGAACATATCAAGAACATAGGGACGGTTTCCAGAAACTCTCCGAAATTGACCCCAGAGACCTTCCTAAAGCTTTTTCGGAAATAGCTAAATTCGTAAGTGCAAAAGGCTCTTCTGTGCAAGGACAGAGGGATATTCAGAGGAAGACAGCAAGTACACTGAATGACGCTATTGGTCAGTCTGGTGCTGTTAATAGTAGAAACTACCGGAGAGTAGTATCTATATTAAATGAAGCACGAAAGCAAAAGATAGTGTATGGCTCGGATAAAATTGTTCAACTGGCAGACGCTACACTCTCTCTGGATAGTAACAGTTTTGACGATGTGCTGAACAATCTGGAATCCATGCTTTCCCACTCTGACGAGGTTGAAATGGCTCTGGAATCCTACACTGATAATCACGGAATTACAGATTATAGTCAAGTGGACATGAGTGAATTTATTGAAGAGATAGGGTGGTAAAACACATGGTTGTAAAATGTGCGGATTTTCAACCAGAACAGTATTTCAGAAATTGTCCTCTGGTAAAAAACCGGAGAGGTAATCCATCTGGGAAGAAAAGGCATTATATAGGTATAACAACCGCCTTTGATATTGAGACAACCCTTTTAGACGATATTCAGCAATCTATCATGTATATCTGGCAGTGGCAGTTCGGTGAAGACTGTACTGTAATAGGGAGAACATGGGAAGAATTTTCTGATCTACTGAACCGGATAAAAGGGAGTCTTCCAGAGGGTTACTGGTTGGTCTGTTATGTTCATAATTTGAGTTATGAGTTCCAATGGCTGAAATCGGTTTATCAATTCACACCGGACGAGATTTTTGCTGTTGCGTCCAGAAAATTATTGAAATGCGATATGCTCGGTTATCTGGAATTTCGCTGTTCCTATAAACTGACAAATATGAGTCTGGGTCAGTTTACAAAGAAAATGGGAGTAAAGCACCAAAAATTATCCGGTGATGATTTTAACTATTCAGTCAAAAGGTATCCGTGGACAGAACTGACAAGTGAAGAACTTGAATATTGTATAAATGATGTACTGGGTCTGGTAGAAGCCATTAACGCACTAATGGCAAGGGACGGAGACACTTTACAGACAATTCCCCTAACCTCAACCGGATATGTACGCAGAAACGCAAAAAGAGCCATGCGGAAAAATGTACACCATAGTTTTGTTTACTCCATTTTACCGGACATAGAAACTTACAAAGCACTTAGGGAAGCTTTCCGTGGCGGGAATACTCATGCAAATAGGTACTTTGCGGGAGATATTATTGAGAACGTGCATAGTGCAGACCGCAGTTCCAGTTATCCCGCAGTTATGTGCAATTGTGAGTTCCCCATGAGTCAGTTTACACCTATTTTTCCAAAGGACTTGAACAAAGACTATATAATCCGATGTATCAAGATAAGGCACAAAGCACTTCTTCTCAGAGTGCGTATTGAAGACCTCAGACTGAAAGATAAATTCTGGGGTTGTCCGTATCTCAGTACCGATAAATGCAGAAACTGTGATGATGTGGTTGACACATTCGATAACGGACGGATTTTACGAGCCCACAGAATAGAAACCACCATTACAGATGTAGACCTTAAAATCATCATGGAAGAATATGAGGGAAAAATTACTTTTCTGCAAGGTTGGTATGCAAGCTATAAAAAGCTTCCAGACGCTCTGGTAAATGAGGTAATCCAGTATTATAAGGACAAAACCGAATTGAAGGGAGTGGAAGGACAAGAGATTTACTATGACAAAGCAAAGGCACTTCTGAACTCACTTTATGGAATGATGGCACAAGACCCTGTAAAACACTCTGTATTATTCAGACAGGTCGGAGACTGGGATACAGACTTAAAAACAGACGAGGAACTTCTCGGAAAGAGTAACGAAAAGGCTTTTCTCGCTTACCAGTGGGGAGTCTGGGTAACTGCTCATAGTAGGGACGCACTGGAGAGAGGGATTCGTCTGGTACATGAAACGGAAGGTGCAGAATTTGTTTATTGTGATACTGATAGCGTTAAATATACTGGGTGTGTTGATTGGTCTGGTTATAACGCTGAAAGGATTGAGGAGTGCAAAGCGTCCGGTGCTTTCGCAACAGACCCTAAAGGAATCACTCATTATATGGGAGTGTTTGAAGCAGAGGACAACCCAGAAACAGGAGTAGCATACAGGTACTTCAAGACTCTGGGTGCTAAGAAATACGCTTATGTAGAAAGAGAGGGTGAGGGTGTTCATTGTACAATTGCGGGAGTCAATAAAAAGAAAGGTGGAAAAGAACTGGACAAATTCGGTGGGTTGTCTGCTTTTACTGAGGGTTTTATTTTTAGGGAAGCGGGTGGAACACAGGCAGTGTATAACGATATTCCTTCTGTGGATTCTGTTCAGATTGAAAACCATCTTCTTCCACTCACTTCTAATATTGCTATTCTCCCCTCGGAATACACACTCGGTATCACAGGGGAGTATGAAAGAATTTTGAAATTCTCAAAAAATTACTTGTACAATCCATACATCGTGTGATATAATTATTAAGGTGAAAGACGGCGAGCGTGAACCATGTGCCGAATCGGTAAGAATCGTGCTACACTCACCAGACCTCGGTGCTAACAGCCACAATGGGATTATGCCAAGACCCGCCTTTCCCTCTACACTATTTCTTAATCATGAAAGGAGACTCAAACATGGAAATCATTCGCAAAACTGAGGGACTCACTTCTGCCGACCTGTATGCTCTGACCAAGGGTAACGATGTTCGGAAGCTGTCTGACGCAAAGGGCGAAACAATCGATATCTCCAAGTACGTACTGTACAAGGACGAGGACGTTAAGGGAAATCCTATGACTGTTCTGGCTCTGGAGACTGTCGAGGGTGCTAAGTATGCCACCAACTCCAAGACCTTTGTCCGGAACTTCACTGACATTGTAGCAATCTATGAAGCGGGTAATGAAGAAATTCCGACTCGCTTCGTGGTCGGTTCTGGTATGAGTAAGAGCAACCGTGAATATCTCACCTGTGATATTGCTCAGTGAAAATCTTTGACCAGTCCGGTTACGTAAATATTAAGGGGATACTCGATGAAGGGTATCCCTTTAATTTTCTGGTTGGTGGGCGAGGTACTGGGAAGACCTATACCACTTTGAAGGTTGCCAAAGAGGAAGGTCGGAAATTCATGCTCATGCGGAGAACTCAGAGCCAAGCAGACCTAATCAGTAAACCGGAATTTTCTGTATTCAAACCTCTTAATGAAGACATGGGTTGGAATGTAATGGTACGCAGAATCAGCAAATACAACAGTGCTTTTTTCATTCCTTCCGGTAATGATGAAGACCCCTATGGTGCTGAGATAGGTTACACCTGTGCATTGTCTACTATATCAAATATGAGAGGTTTTGACGCTTCTGACATTCAACTTCTTATCTATGATGAATTTATACCGGAGAAGCACGAAAGACCCATAAAAAATGAAGCAGACGCAATCTATAACGCTTACGAAACCATGAACCGAAACAGGGAGATAAAAGGTATTGCACCTATCCAGATGGTCTGTCTTGCCAACTCCAATGACATAGCAAACCCTGTTTTTGAGAGTCTGAATCTGATAAGGGTTGCTGATAAAATGCAGAAGGGTGGAACAGACAGATGGACGGACGAAAAGCGGGGTATTCAGCTTATCATGCTTCACAGGTCTCCAATAAGCAAACAGAAAGCGAATACAGTGCTTTATAATCTGACAACAGGGTCTGAATTTGCAAATATGGCTCTGGACAATGATTTTAATGTAGATAGACAACACGTACGACCCAGACCACTGTCTGAATATCTGCCTGTGTGTGCAATTGGTGAACTATGTATTTATAGGCACAAATCAGATAACAGACTTTATGCTTCCACCCACTTATCCGGTGTATTCAACAAAAAATACACTCTCTCCGATTCAGATCGTTTACATTACCAGAGAGTCTATCGTTGTCAGTGGGATATGTACATCAGCAACAAGATTGACTTTGAAGATGTTCTTTCCGAAAAGCTTTTTCTTAAATACTGGGAAACAACTTGACCTTAATAAGCAAACCATATATAATAAATTCGGTGGGTATCTCGCCCAGTGCAAGCCTCGGAAGGGCGGGCATGACTCCGCACAGTCATAAGGGATACTCACCTTTATTTTATGCGGAAGGGGGATAAACATGGAAATGGAAGCAATTGTCTCACTCTTTTCTAATCTGGCTGTTCCGGTTGCCTGTCTGATTGCCACCTTTTTCCTTTGGAATAAGGAAAGAGAAGACCATAAACAGGAACAGAAGGAACTCACAGAAGCAATCGCAAACAACACTCTGGTAATGCAGAAACTTGTTGATAAGCTGGGTGGTGATTAAATGACTCGGACAACCACAGGCAAAGTTTTTGCTGAACAGGCAAAGTCTTCTAAGTACGATGAAATAAAGTACGCAGAAAGAGACTGTCAGGCATTTGTAGAACTGGTACTGCGTGATTGCGGGGTGCGGGACGCTTCCGGTCGTGTTTACAACTGGAAGGGCAGTAACGATATGTGGAGAAATGCTCTGGCATGGAAAGGCACTCTGCAAGAGTGTCTGGACACCTTCGGTTGCTACCCAGATGGTGCATGGGTATTCATGGTTAAACATGATGGTGGAGAAATTCCAAGAGGTTATCACGATAACGAGGGTAATGCTTCCCATGTAGGTATCTTTTGCAGAGGTGGGGAGAGTAAAAACGTGCGTGACTCCACCAAGGGTTATAATCGTGATGGTGTCGGATACAGACCCATAACCGACTTCACCCATGTTGGTCTCCCGAATATGATTGTCTACTTTGAGGAACAGACACCTACTGACGAGACAGGGGACTCCGTAACTAAGGACAAGGCACTGAAAGCACTGGAAACATTGACAAATTTTGTGAAAGGAAGATAATAGACATGGAACTTACTGATGTTCTGGCACTCGCTAAAGCGGGGTATTCCAAGGAAGAAATCGCACTATTCACCCAGACAGGCACTCCCGCACCCTCTCCCGCACCTGTGGCTGAAACTGCACCGTCCGCAGTCCCCGCACAGGGGGAAGCACCCGCACCAGTACCCACACCCACACCCGCACCCACACCCACACCCACACCCACACCAGTACCCGCACCTGTACCCGCACCCACACCAGAACAGAAACAGCCTTCGATGATGGATATCATGCAGAGTATTGCAAAACTGACAAGTGCAGTACAGGCGAACGCACTCGCTCAGACAGCTATCCCACAGGGTGTTATCAACCCGCCCAGTGCAGAAGATATGCTCGCAGAGATTATCCGACCCACATTCCAGAAAAGGAGTGAGTAATTATGTATGAACTGATTAAAGAACTAATCAGTGTCATGAAGGACATTCTGGCAACTCTGCAAGAGATTGCCAAGACTAAGACAGGAGGTAATAAGAAATGAGTGTAAACACCCTCACCTTTGAGCAGAGCAGTGCGGTTCTGAATGACCTTGTCAGACAGGCAACCGGACGGAGTGCTGTTATCAGCACCGAAGCAGATTTCGTATCTGTTGCTCAGACTGCTCTCGACCTCGGCAAAGATGTTATCATGAACACTTTGTCAAACGTTCTCGCTCGCACCATTTTCGCTATCCGTCCCTATTCTGCTTCTATGAAGGGACTGGAAAAATCCCTTCCCCAGTGGGGTGCTTATATGCGAAAATTCAATATCGTAGCTTCCGATTGGAAGGACGATGATGCGTATAAGTATCCTGTGGCTTTTGACGCTACCCAGACTTCCAATCCCACTGGTAATGGTCTGAGCGTCGACCCGTGGGTAATCAACAAGCGTGACTTTGTGCAGACCAACTTCCTCGGTCAGAGCGTTTTCACGGACAGTTATACTGTCTTTGAAGACCAACTGGAAACCGCTTTCCGCAACAGTGAAGAATTCGCCCAGTTCCTGTCCATGATGACAACTGACATGAGCAATAAGATTGAACTGGCAAAGGAAAACATGAGCAGAGGTCTGGTCAGTAACTTTATCGGTGGTCTGATTGCAGAAAATAACTCCTCCAGAGTTATCCATCTGCTCACCGAATATAACGGAATTACTGGACTGTCTCTCACATCTCAGACTGTCTTCCAACCGGAAAACTATCCGTCCTTCATGAAATGGGTGTACGGAAGGATTGCTTCTATTGCTTCTCTGTTTAAGGACATGAGCATTAAATTCCAGACTACCCTTACCGATAAACCCATTCCTCGGCACACTCCCTATAACAAGCAGAAAATGTATATGCTCGGACAGGACAAGTACCAGATTGACGCACGTGTTCTGGCAGACGCTTTTCATGATAACTATCTCAAATATGCCGATGTAGAAACTATCAACTTCTGGCAGGGTATCGACACACCGGATAAGATTATCGTGAAACCGACATATACAAACGCTTCCGGTAACGCTGTGACTGCGGATAGTGCTATCACTCAGACTGGTATCTTTGCAACCCTGTTCGATGAAGACGCTATGGGGTGGAGTGTTATCCATCAGAGAGTCTATCCCACTCCCATTAACGGACGAGGGGAATACCGGAATATGTGGTATCACATGAGACTTCGCTGTTTCAGTGATAACACTGAAAAAGGTGTTGTCTTCCTTCTGGATTAAATCTCTGAACTACCTCACAGGGGATAGTAAATATGCTATCCCCTATTCTTTACTGAGGGGGGATAAGAAATGAGAGTAACATTTTATACAGGTTTCAGCAAAAAGAAAAACAGCACAAAGAAACCGGATAGTAATGCAACCTCTTATGATGTTTCTTACGGTGTTCTGAAACAGATAAGTGGTATCATGAATCCGGTCATAAGCTTTCAAGGAGACCCGCTTTCACCGGAACTTATTTACTCTGTTACTTATGCTCATATTCCAAAGTACCATAGGTACTATTTTGTAAAGGACTGGGTCTGGAATAATGGAGTCTGGGACGTTATCATGGAAGAAGATGTTCTGGCTTCTTTTAGAACGCAGATAGGGGAGTCTGAGCATTATATCCTTCGGAGTGCTGATGTGGATAACGACCACTGGAATCCGTGGGTCTGTGATACCATGTATCCGGTAAAACCAGGAAATGTTTTTCCAGAAACTATTGAATTTTCCAGTCCTTTTGTAACAGCAGTAGATAATGGGGTTTATATTGTAGGTGTAATAGGTTCTGATAGTGCAGACGCTGTGGGTGCTATTACATATTATGCCATGACTCCCTATCAGTTCGGACACCTTAAAGCAACTCTATTCGGTGTAGATGGTCTACAAGCTATGGGACTGGTAGATGGTAACGGAAACTGGACTTCTACTGATGTGGGAGAACAGTTCTTCAAAACCATGTATAACCCATTCCAGTATATAGCTTCATGTTTCTGGTTTCCTGTTTCTCCGTCTTCTATCTCCGGTTCTGCTGTTTCACACATCAATATCGGTTGGTGGGTTTACAGTGTTACTGCTGTTCGAATTTCTCAAAAACTGGGTACGTTCTATGATGGTATAAATCATGTTCCCGCACACCCACTCGCATATAGTAGGGGAGATTATCTAAGCTATGCACCCTATACAGAACTCACTCTGCATGGAAAATTCGGCAGTATTCCGATTAACACATTATTTTTTGATCTGGATACTCATAGTGGGAGTCAGTATCAGCAAACTGATGTGATGGTCATAAAATACACAATAGACTATATCACTGGTCAGTGCTTAGTTCAGATATACGCTTCTATGGACACCGACCCCACAACTTCACGCAAACAGCTAATTACAAAAACACAATTTCTTATAGGTGTACCAATTCAACTTGCACAAATAGGCATGGACTACCTCGGTGCTGCAAGCACTGCTGTTTCCAGTATTACAGGAACTATTAAAGACGCTGTGATAGGTGGTGGAATTGCGGGTGCGGGTGGTGCTGTTGCGGGTGCTATCTCCGGTGGACTTAGCGGGATATACAATACATTACAGTCTGCTATGCCACAGATGGAAACTTCTGGCAGTAATGGCTCTTTCATAAATCTTCATGTAAAAACTGAACTCAGTGTAATACACAAAAGCATAGTATGGGAAGACCTCGACCACAAAGGAAGACCATACTGCTTCCAGAGCAAAATTAAATTCTTGTCCGGTTATACTCTATGCTCAGATGGAGAGACACAAATAGAATGTATGGACGATGAAAGAGACACAATTGCACGATATCTAACAACAGGTTTTTACTGGGAGTGATAACATGGCTTCTATAAATCCTATGGAATATGATGGTTGGTATGTGGAACTAAATCAACTATTCCAGACAACTGATGTGCGAATAAGCTTACCAGAACGTGTACAAGTGCGAAACATGAACAAAATTTATGACTACTTCATAGCACAAAACTGGACACCAAACGCAATAGCGGGTATGCTCGGAAATATGATGGTTGAATCCAGTGTGAATCCGTGGCTGTTTCAGAATCGGTCTCTGGACTGGAACAATCCTAATGCCATACTTACTGATACAGGTGGTATGGGTCTCACACAGTGGACACCTTGCCGAAAATATTACCAGTGGGCTTTAGACAATATCCTCGACCCGCAATCTGGTACAACCATGTGTGATAGGATAATGTATGAATACATTAACAACCTTCAATGGAGTCTGAATAACTATGGACAGCACACATGGCAAGACTTTGTTACAAGTACCGAAGAACCGTGGATACTCGCTGATGTATGGCTCTGGGCATACGAAAGACCCGCTTCACCAGACGAGCAACAGAGGTGGGCGAACGCTGAATGGTGCTTCCAAAATATACATGGTGGTACTGGATTAAAACCAAGTGTTATGCTATCATGTTACAGGAATATCCTACAACAAAGAAAGGTGGGAAAGAGAAAGTGGCTCAGAATATAGGTTACGGAATCCCAGAAACATACGACTACATTAACCAGTACAATTCGTCCTTCTCTCCTTCTTCTATCCATATTAAAAACACAGGACTGCAAAGGTTCTTCCGCAGATATCTTTTCCAGAAAGCTATTTCCGTCTTTAAGTGGAAACTACCAGAAACATGGAACAGAGACTATTTCCTCTATGTTCTCTTTTCATGGGGTTTTATCGGTGTAGTAGAAACAGACAAGTATGGAGTAATCTGTCAAGCGGGTGCTCCATACGGATACGATATCTACTATCAACCTACAAATCTTATTATCACCAACCCTCTTTTGAAAGGTTCACTTCAACCCAGAATCGGACAGGAATGTACTGTTTTCAAGCTTCAGCCGGACTGGGGTGGTATAAATGACCTTGTGAATTACTATGCAGATATGATGGCACTTTGTGCTCAAACTGCAAGCGTAAACCTTCTAAACTCGCACCTATCCTTTGTATTTCCCGCAAAAGATAAAAATGCAAGCGAAACATACAAGAAACTCTTTGACAGAGTGGCAAGTGGCGAGCCCTGTGTAGTCATGGACAAATGGCTATTCAAAGAAGATGGTACGCAGACATGGCAACCCTTTCAGCAGAACATAGGGCAGAACTACATCGTATCAGATGTTCTTGCTGATATGCGGAAAATAGAAGCCATGTTTGATACTGATGTGGGTATCCCCAATGCTAACACAGACAAGCGAGAAAGAATGATAACAGACGAGGTAAACGCAAACAACGTAGAAACTATCACAAGAGTGGAACTCTGGCTTGACCAACTGAAAAAATCGGCAGAAGAAACTAATGATATGTTCGGTACTGAAATTTCCGTTGACTGGAGACATAAACCGGAAGAACTTATTGTAACGAATACAGAGAAAGGGGAGACTTACTATGGCAAGAGCAGGTAATCTTTCCGTTCTGGGTATCTATGAATGGGATAATACCATTTTCGATCTAATGCAATTACCGGAACAATTAGACCGAAATGTTCTTATCCAGAATCTTCTTGCAGAAAATGCCGAATTGGAAATACTCTATCCTAACCCAACTGTTCTAAAAAATCTTATCGGTTTATGGTCTCATAAAAATCTTGATATCTGGAACAGGCTCTACCAGACCACCCAGTATGAGTATAGTCCCATAGAAAACTATAACAGATATGAAGACGGAACAACAGAGGGAAGCAGTTCAAGAAATACAGATGATACTAAAGGTCACTGGATAGCGGGTTTCGACGCACCTAATACCGGAGATGGACTTATAAAACAGACAAGGGACGAATATGACGGAAACACAACAGCAGAAACAGAGGGGAGTCATACACTTCATGCTCATGGTAATATCGGTGTAACTACAACTCAAAAACTTATTCGTGAACAGAGAGAGATTGAGCAATTCAACATTTATGATATAATAATTAAGGACTTCAAACAGAGGTTCTGTATTATGATTTACTAAGGAGGGATACAATGAATACTGGTGCTTTCGGAGAAGGTTTCCCCTATACCAACTTTCATGCTCTCAATTTAGACTGGATTATCAGTGTTATCGTTGACTTTAGAGAAAAATACTCTACTATTCAGCAAGCTATTGATAATGGTGTAATGACCATTGAACAAGCGTCAGAAGAAACTCTTACTGCTTTCCAAACTTCCGCAGAAGCAATCGCAGAACACGTTATCTCCACTATCCCTCATGACTACACAGCACTGTCTAATCTTGTAGACACAAAACTGGGTCAGATTAGTCTCGACCTTACTAACACATCTCTTAATGACCTCGCACAAGTCGGTGTTTTTGATGTAACAAATTCCAATGCAGACTCTATTTCAAACAAACCTGTCAGCACTTCCGGTATGGTTATCGTATTCAAACAGCACGATAAGTACGTTCAATTCTATGCAACATATAAGGGAGATATTTATACCAGATTCAGAACTTCCGACCTCACATGGTCTGACTGGCAGTGCCTTACTGCAACATTCTGTCAATTCAGTGTTCCCGCAAACAGTGACCTTAATAATATAAGAACTGGTGGACTCTATCGAATTTCCAATGCTGACTCCTCAACCATCGCAAATATGCCTATTGTAACTGCGGGTACTTTACAGGTATATAATGCTAATGGTGCAGTAACACAGGTATTCTGCGGGACATGGGGTTGTTACGCAACCAGATACATGACTTCCAGTGAAGAATGGACTGCATGGAGTGTAGATAACAGAGAAGGAAATGTATGCTCATGGTTGTCCACAAACAAGGTCTTCTATCGAGCACACCAAGGTGACAAGGAACACGCACCCGCAAACTCTGTTCCCGCTTACGAACTTGCTTGCAGTGGTACAAAATATGACATTATCCAGATTGCAACACCCAGACAATCTGCTGATGGTACATGGTATGTAATACATGACGATGATTTATCACTCACCACAAATGGAACAGGAAATCTAAGCGAAAGACATGATTCCTACATACGCAATCTCTATATCAATGTGGGAAACAATGTTGACCAGTACACACAAGCACAGAGACATATTCCCACTCTCGCAGAGGTTCTGGCAATCGCAAGAAAATATGGTAAACAGGTATCAATTCGTCAAGGCAGTCTTCCGGAAAATGCAAACACACAGGCAGAAATTGATACATGGACAAGTTTCATGAATATCATAAATAAATATGGTTTCCGCCAGTGTATCTTCTCTGCGGGGAACAACAACAAAGTTATGCGAACTGCTCAGAAATTCGGTCTCTCCATGCACGAATACTACATTACAAATACATCAACCGATATTCGGACTCTGTTCAACAGTGCGGAAGCGAGCAATATTCGTAACATTATCTGGTTTAAGGATATCCGTAACATTACAGAAGCAGAAATCAAAGAAGCACACGCAAGAGGATATAAGATTGCCATTTACCATGATACAGACATTCTTTCTGAACAAGAAGCAGACCTTATCTCCGGTGCAGACATAATTCAGAACTCAATGCTCTAAGTAAAGACAGACAAGAGAGGGTGAAATAACCCTCTTTTTTTCTTACC
>JAZQVQ010000035.1:0-2479 GCA_045631825.1 Eubacteriales bacterium
GATATAGACCGACAGGCATAAATATGATAAAATTACCCGTGGGGTGAAGAAAATGAGTGAAGTAATAGTTATAACAAGCGGAAAGGGCGGGGTAGGTAAAACTACCACAACTGCAAACATTGGTGCAGCATTGGCACTTTCCGGTAAAAAGGTTGTAATGATTGATACAGACATCGGGCTTAGAAATCTTGATGTTATTATGGGTGTTGAAAACAGAATTGTGTACGATTTGGTTGACGTTGTTGAAAACCGCTGTACATACAGTAAGGCTCTTGTAAGGGACAAGCGTTTTGACGGCTTGTTTCTTCTTCCTGCAGCTCAGTCCAAGGATAAGAGTGCAGTGACAACTACCCAGATGAAGCACCTTGTACGTCAGATGGAGGATAGCTTTGATTATATTTTAATCGACTGTCCTGCAGGTATTGAACAGGGTTTTGAAAATGCCGTTGCCGCTGCTAAAAAGGCAATTGTAGTTGCTATGCCTGAGGTTTCAAGTGTACGTGATGCTGACAGAATTATAGGACTTCTGGAAAAGCACGAAATAAGCGATATAAAGCTTGTAATAAATAAACTCAGACCTAAGATGGTTGAAAACGGCAGCATGCTTGGAATTGAGGATATGCTCGACATTCTGGCTATTGACCTTTTGGGCGTAGTTCCTGATGATGAGGACATTATAGTTGCCGCAAACACCGGAGAGTATGTTTCCAATATGAACACCTCCAAGGCAGGGCAGGCATACAGAAACATTGCCGCACGTCTTAACGGTGAAGATGTGGAGCTTATGAAACTTAAGACAAGTCTGTTTGAAAAATTATTCTCTAAAAAACGGAGGAGTGCGGTATGATGCGGTTCTTTTCAAAAATATCACCCCGCAGCGTACAAGAAGCAAAAAACAGATTGAAATCTGTGATAATAAATGATAGAATGAATGTGTCAGAGGATATGACTCTGGAAAAAATAAGAAAAGAGGTTTCGGCGGTTCTTTCAAGATATGCACACACAAGTGCACAGCCGCCTGAGGTATCGGTAACCTGTCAGAACGGAACATTATGTATGCTGTCTGCAGTAGTGCCGATTAAGAAGGAGAGAGACAACATAAGATGAACATTGCTTTAATAGCTCACGACAAGAAAAAGGAATTGATGGTACAGTTTTGTATCGCATATAAAGGTATATTGGAAAAACACAAGCTTTTTGCAACGGGAACAACCGGCGGCCTTATAATTGAGGCAACCGGTCTTGATGTGCATCGCTTCCTTTCAGGTCCACAAGGCGGTGACCAACAGATAGGTGCCCACATTGCCTATGACGAGATTGACCTTGTTCTGTTTTTCCGCGACCCCCTTACTGCACAACCTCATGAGCCTGACGTAAGTGCACTCTTCCGCCTGTGTGACGTACACAATGTACCCCTTGCAACAAATGTTGCAACGGCGGAAGTTCTTATCCATGGTCTTCAGCGTGGCGACCTTGATTGGCGTGATATTGTCAATCCGAAGAAATAAGGGGGGCTTTTTATGAGTCTTGGCTCTACTGTTTCGGCTGAAAGAGTCCATATAGGATTTTTCGGCAATACAAACGCTGGTAAATCAAGTCTTGTTAATAAAGTAACCTCTCAGCAAACGGCTCTTGTGTCGGAAATTTCAGGCACTACAACCGATGTTGTGAGGAAAGCTATGGAGCTTCTTCCCATTGGTCCTGTTATGATAATTGACACCCCCGGCTTTGATGATGAAAGTATACTCGGGGAAAAGAGAATAGAAAATACAATACAAGCACTGAGAACGGCAGATGCCGCAGTATTGGTGTGCGATGCATTAAAGGGCAAAACCCCCACAGACGAAAAACTGGAGGAGCTTTTTAAGGAAAGAAAAATCCCCTATATCATTGTGTACAACAAAGCCGACCTTACAGAAACGCGGAAAGATTCACTCTTTTATGTCAGTGCCATAACGGGCGAGGGAATAGAGGAGCTAAAAAAGAAGCTTGGCGAAATTATTCCCAAGCGGTCTGACAAAATGAATATTGTGGACTCCTTTGTAAAAAAAGGAGATGTTGCAGTACTTGTAACTCCCATTGATGAATCCGCACCAAAGGGCAGGATTATTCTCCCGCAGCAAAATGTACTTCGTAATCTTCTTGATATCGGTGCAATTGCCGTTGTAACGCAAGTGGAAGAACTTGAGGAATCCCTTAAAAGCCTTGGGAAAAAACCTGCGGTTGTTATAACTGACAGTCAGGTCTTTAATGCCGTTACCAAAATTGTTCCCGAAGATATTTCCCTTACTTCATTTTCCATACTTTTTGCAAAGTATAAAGGAGTTCTGGATGAAGCAGTAAAGGCAGTAGGGAAGATTGAAACCCTTAAAGACGGGGATAAAATCCTTGTTGCCGAGGGTTGTAGCCATCACAGGCAATGTAATGATATTGGTACAGTAAAAATTCCAAACTGAATAAAGAAACATACAGGAAAAGA
>JAZQVQ010000036.1:0-20625 GCA_045631825.1 Eubacteriales bacterium
AATGAATTATTTAAACGGTTCTGCTTGGACTAAGGTTCCTGTTGGAGAACCCGATGTATCACAGAGTGTGCATATGAACAAGAATAACCCTGTAACAGCCAATAGCAGACTTGATAAATATACTATCCCTCTTACAACAAAGTTGCGTGTTAAATTAGAGTCTGCATGGGCAAAGGATACAGTACACACAGCAGAAACAAACAACATTGATATTCCTGTTATAAAGGCTGACGTTGCATTAGCAGAAATCATCCTTATAGATGCAGATACAAATGCAGTTCTCGACCCGAACAATCTCGAAGTATCACAGAAAGTTACAGTACAGTATGTGTACAAAAACAACACGGATACCAAGATTTTTGTTGAAGGCTTTAAGGATGATAAATCACAAATCCCCGGTGTGTTCGCTATACCTGCAAAATCACAGGCAAGGGTAAATGCATATACCTTCAAAGTTGCAAATACCCGTAGCTTTAATATCTGGGGTGGCGTATATCTCGAAGGTATGGGCAGAGGAAACACAAAATACGAATCCAATGGTAGTAACAATGAAAAGACTTTAGTATGTAAGGTTAATCATCCGTTATCATTAATTCCCATTGCTCCCAATGCACCATACAGAGAAGGTACAGATATAATCACAAGTTATTGGCTCAATAACAGATGTGATATCAACTACACACCAAATAGCAATATCACTCTTGAATTTAATATATACAAAGGACAGACTCTTGTTGATTCCATAAGTATATATGAAGCAATTGTACCTGCCGAAAACAAAAACTTAATATACTTCAAGTGGACAGTTCCCGAAGGTCTTAATGGTGCGAATATCTCAATTCATGCCGAAGTGGTTGATGCTGGATTGTCATATAACAAGAAGATAACATCATACGAAACCACACCTTACAACATATCTGCTACACCCGATACTGACTTTGAAAAGAAAGCTCCTCGTGGCTTCTCTATCCCTTCAAAGTTAGAAACAAAAACAGGTGCAGCATCATGGTGGGAATGGAAATATGAGAACGGTGCATATACGAAGGTTGACTATGCTATCGGTATTTCAAACAACAATGCTATCTTGACTCCTACTGCTGATTCAACAGCAGAGAAAAACGGTAGTGTATGGACAATGAAATCAGGTTATGGTCTTACAATGGCTCTCAACAATAACATGAGTGTCGTTACAGGTTACACCAAACCCGATGATACTGCATATACAACTGCACAGTATTGCAAGGCTCTCTTACCCGAATACAAGTATTCAACTAATGAGAATGAATATAGAACACTCGGTAAAGATGGCTTGAAATGGGTATTCAGAACCAATGGCTCATACGATAAAGTTCACTTTACACCATTATGGTATCCCGATGGCAAATACACTATCGGTGTAGTTCAGAGTGATTGCTGGACACCTGCAGGTATGATTACAAGAAATGCAAACACCAACTCAATTGAGATATCTGAATCTGCATATGATGATTGGTATGTAGGTCGAAGATAAGAGGTGGAACAATGCTTAAAAAGGTTTATATCTGTTCTCCTCTTGGTGGTAACATTTCTGTAAACCTTGAAAAAGCAAAACTGTATGCTAAATATGCACTTAAGTGTGGTACTGCTCCGGTAGTGCCACACTTTTATGTACTCTGCCTTAATGATGACGATCCAAGAGAAAGAGAACTTGGAATAACGGCAGGGTTAAGCCTTTTATGGTTTTGCGATGAATTATGGGTTTTTGGTGATGAAATCACAAGAGGTATGCAATCAGAAATTCGCTTCTGCGAGAATCTGAAAATACCGATAAAGTATATCAAAGAAAACAAAATATTTAATAAGTTAGGAGATGTTAATGATGAAAAATAACATTAAAAAAATGCTTCTTTGTATTGCAGTAGTAACTGTTATTCTTTCTGTATTTACAGTAACAGCCTTTGCGGCTGGTGACGTTGCAGGTGCAATCAAAGGTACATGGACTGCAGCACAGGGTCAGATCAAAGATGTTGTAAACAATGTTGTGTTTCCTGCTGTCGATTTAATCCTTGCTGTCCTCTTCTTTGTTAAGCTTGGTACAGCTTATTTCGATTACAGAAAGCACGGTCAGTTTGAGTTTACTGCTCCAGCAATTCTTTTCGCATGTTTGCTCTTTACACTTACAGCTCCTCTTTACATCTGGACAATTCTTTCATAAGGAGCAAACCATGAATTTTTACGAAAAAGAAATGCGAACCTTATTTGGTGATAACACAGTTATGTCTGACTTCAAGTTTACAGGCAAAACAATGCTCGGCAGACTTGATGAAAACAAGTTGTGTAAACTTCAGTTTATAACAACAGGAGTAGCCGGGAAATATACAGCAATTCAATCGTCTATAATAAGTCCCAATGACGGAATAATTGATAAACAGATTTTCAAATTTTCTGATATAATCGGTAATTTTTATACTCCTCATTTAGGTGATGTTGAACCATATATGTGGGAACACAATAATAAGCCTGAGTGGTACACAAAATTATCGCAGACACAGAAAGCGGCAATTTCTGATGCTGTGCTCGATTATGTCGAAATGTTTCAGGAGACAAAGCAGTCTTTGAGCATGCAATTCAAATAATTTTTTGAAAATCCAACTATTACGAGAATAGTTCTGTTTTAGTTTGTCGTATTTGTAAGAATAATGTCGTATTATTAAATTAACCATACACTTGTTGAGGAGTTTAATATGGGGAATACATGTTGTTTTACAGGTCACAGACCACAGAATTTACCTTTTGGTTTTAACGAGGAAGAGGACTCGTGTAAAAAATTAAAAGCATTACTGCTTAATTCAATTGTTATGCTTATCACTAAATACGATGTTGACCATTTTATTTCGGGAATGGCATTAGGTGTGGATATGTATGCTGCCGAAATCGTATTAGAATTGAAGAAAACATATCCACACATTAAATTAGAAGCTGCTATTCCTTTTGAGGAACAATCAGTAAAGTGGTCAGAACCTTTTAGAGATAGATATTATGATATTTTGGCCAAATGTGATAAAGAATCTATGTTACAGTACCACTACACTTCAGATTGTATGCAAAAAAGGAATAAATATATGGTTGATAATTCCAATTATATAATTGCAGTTTGGGATGGAAAACCAAGTGGTACAGGAAACACAGTAAAATATGCAAAACAGAAAAATAAAAAAATCTTAATAATAAATCCATCGGATTTATGAGAGCAAGACGAGGGTTTCTCGTCTTGCTCTTTTTTTGACAGGAGGTGTAGCCTTTGTTTGATTGGGTGACGGATATAGTCGAAGCTATTGGTGGTACTGTTTCCGAAACGGTCTCGTCAATGGGTGAAGCTATTGCAGAAGCAATATTTGGAGCATTCCTCCAATGGATATATGAAATAGTATTCGGTGCGATAGCAGACTTTTTTACGTACATCACAGCAATGGGTGCTGAATTATTTGATTTGGATTGGGTGAAAGCCGTAATCCTTCTTTTTACAACTTTTGGCTGGGCTTTGTTTATAGCCGGAGTTGTAGTAGCCGTATTTGATACGGCAATTGAATATCAAAATGGTAGGGCTAACATTAAGAACACAGCAATCAATATTTTCAAGGGTTTTTTTGCGTGTTCATTAATTGGTGTTGTCCCTGTGGAGTTGTATAAATTATGTATCACTTTACAAAACACTTTTGCACACGATTTGGCTTCGCTTGCAGGTGCTAATGCGGCACAAGATATAGGTCAGTTGTGTTCAGATATTTTAAATTCCGTGTTTGATATGGCAACTGGTTCATTAGGCGTGAGTTTATTTAGTTTACTTGCTCTTATTGCTTTTGCCTACTGTGTTGTTAAAGTGTTCTTCCAAAATATAAAACGAGGTGGAATATTGCTCATTCAAATGACTGTCGGAGCTTTGTATATGTTCTCTGTACCAAGAGGATATACCGATGGTTTCAATCAATGGGTGAAGCAGATTATAGCACTATGCTTAACAGCATTTATGCAAACAACATTGCTATACCTTGGTTTAATGACATTCAAAACAAGTATGTTGCTAGGTCTCGGTATTATGTTAGCAGCTAACGAAGTTCCACGAATAGCACAACAGTTCGGTCTCGATAGTTCAGTCAGAGTTAATATGATGAGTGTGTTCCATGCATCAACAACTGCTGTGAATATGGGTCGAACAATTGTAAGAGCAGTTAGATAAATTGGAGGTGTAAAATGAAAACATATATTTATCCACAGAACTTAAAAGCTACGGCAAATATATGGCTTTGGGGATTGAAAGAATTCTGCATTTTAGGAATCGCAGGTCTCATATCTATAGTTTTCTTGGTGCGATTTACATTCGTAATTCCCTTTGCCTTAACATTATGCTATGGCTTTCTTACAATAAGAATTGACGATATAACAATTCTTGATTTTATAAAATACGCAGGTAGATACCTTATATCTACACAGCAATACTTTGAATGGAGGTGACAACCGATGAAATTAAAAAGAAAAGATGTATCGGTTCAGGAACTTTTGGGAATTAAAAGTTTTACAAAGTATGGGCTTTCCACTAAAAACGGAGAGCTTTTATTTTTTAACATTACTCCCACTAATATATCAGTTATGTCAAAAGCAACTATAGAAACAAAGATATATCACTTAATGATGGTTTTATCGTCTGTTCCCGATATTGAAATTGTGTGTGCCGATGCAAGTGAATGTTTTGATGAGAACAAACGATACCTGCAAGAAAGAAAACTTGCAGAGGAGTCAAATAAGGTCAGAAGAATTATTGAAAAGGACATTGTGTTCCTTGATAAAATCCAAACTGAAATGGCAACAGCTCGTCAGTTTATGTTAATTGGCAGATGTAAAAATACAAAACCCGAACAGGTGTTTACTGTGCTTAATAACATAGAAAAAGTAATTTCTGAACAGGGATTCGAGGTTCAGAGAATGGGCAAGGATGATATAAAAAGATTTATTGCCCTTTACTTTGATTCATCATTTAACGGAGAAAGACTTCCCGATGTTGACGGTCAGCAACATTTTGATTTAAGTGACGGTTTTTCAGATTTTGACAGAGAGGAGTTTTTTAATGAAAAGAAATAAGAAAGAAGTAATATTAACAGAGGAACAGAAAGAAGAAATTCGCACCAAAGATTTCTTTGACTGTGTCTGCCCAAGTACAATAAAGTTTCTTTCCGACCACTATATTGTTGGTGACAGTTTCCGTTGTGTGTGGGCGATAAGAGAATATCCTCCTACAACAGAAGAACAGGCTATTCTCGCTCAGCTTGCAGACAGAAATGGCGTAACCCTTCGCATATATCATCGCTTGGTTGACCATACAGAGCAGCGTAAAATCATTCAGAATGCAACAAGAAGAAACACTCTCAAAAGCACAGGTAATGATGTTAATGAAACTGTTGAAGCTGAAGGTAACTTACAGGATGTGGTTGACCTTCTTGCAAATATGAGAAAGAACA
Organism: Eubacteriales bacterium; assembly: GCA_045631825.1. Lineage (GTDB taxonomy): Bacteria > Bacillota > Clostridia > Oscillospirales > CAG-382 > UMGS1387. The sequence goes on from JAZQVQ010000036.1 coordinate 5,493, forward strand.
AGGAAGTCCTCCTTCATTGTGCAGTGTATATTGAGCTTAAAACAAAAGGCTATGATGCACTCAAAGAACTTCAGAGTGACATATCAATGGAGCTTACTCGTTCAAAAATTATCGTTGACCGTCTTACATTAAGACAGAAAGAAGGCTTCTTATCAGTAATGCCTATGGGTTCAAATATGTTCGGAACACAGTTTGAAAGAGTGCTTCCAGTTTCAAGTGTAGCAAATCTCTATCCTTTTAACTTCTCAGGTAAAACTGATCCACAGGGTATATACATCGGACGAGATAAGTATGGTACGAATATTCTTGTTGATTTCGACCACAGAGCAGAAGATAAAACAACTGCTAACACTCTTATCCTGGGCAACTCTGGTCAGGGTAAAAGTTATCTTTTGAAGCTTATACTTACCAACATCCGTGAATCAGGAAAGAGAATAATCTGCCTTGATCCCGAATCAGAATACGAGGAACTGACCGAATCTCTTGGTGGTTGCTACATAGACTTTATGTCGGGTGAGCATATAATTAACCCTCTTGAACCAAAAGAATGGTCATACAGTGATAATGATTTTGATAAAGAAGACCCCGAAGCGTTCAGACGAGTAACAAGACTCAGTCAGCACATTGCTTTCTTAAAAGACTTCTTCAGAAGTTATAAGGATTTCACAGATGCACAGATTGATACTCTGGAAATTCTCCTCGGAAAGCTTTACGGTAACTTTGGTATTACCGATACAACCGATTTCTCAAGACTCAAGGCAACCGACTATCCCATTATGACTGACTTATACAATCTCTGCGATTCGGAATTTAAGTCATATAACAAAGAAGAAAAAAGCCTTTACACAGAAGAAATACTTCAGGAAATTTGTCTTGGCATCAACTCAATGTGCGTAGGTGCAGAATCGAAATACTTTAATGGCTACAGTAACATTACAGATGATGCCTTCTTGTGCTTCGGGGTTAAAGGTTTGCTTGATACAAATAAGCGATTGAAAGATGCTATGCTGTTCAACATTCTCTCATATATGAGCAATCAGCTTTTAGGTGTAGGTAACACAGTAGCATCTATTGATGAACTTTACCTTTTCTTGACCAATATGACTGCAATCGAATATATCCGAAATGCAATGAAACGAGTTCGTAAAAAGGACTCTGCAATCATTCTTGCAAGTCAGAATATAGAGGACTTCTTAATCCCTTCAATTCGTGAGTTTACAAAGCCAATGTTTAGTATTCCTACTCACCAATTCCTGTTCAACCCTGGTAGCATCAATCCAAAAGAATATATGGAAGCTCTCCAGATAGAACCGAGCGAATTTGAATTGATAAGATATCCTGAACGTGGTACTTGCTTGTATAGATGCGGCAACGAGAGATATCTTCTCCAAGTTATCGCACCCGAATATAAAGCAAAACTCTTCGGCAAATCAGGTGGTAGATAATGAGTGCTACCGTTGCCGCCGCTTTGAAAAAGATAGCGGTATCTATACTTACAAATCCGAAAATTCTAAAAAAAGTATTGTGCATTGGTCTCGTTCTTGTTATAGCACTTGGAACTCCACTACTCGCTGTTTATGCAGCTCTTACTGGCAAAGTAGAAATTGATATTGATGGAATTGCAGAGAACTATATGGAGAATTTAGATGATGCACAGGTTCGAGAATTACAAAAAATGAATGACACAATGTTAGCTATTGAATCTGCATTAAATGATGCAGAACTTGGCAGTCATTATCGAGAAGCTCAGGTGCTGTATGCACTTGGGCTTTTTGATTTTTCCGATAATGAAAACTTCGTAAATGACTTGGCAAGTTGCTTTAAAGATGACTTGTCTGATGCAGAATTGGTTGAGCTTGTGAACACAAAATTCGGTAGTGAAATAGATGCCGAAGAATATTCCACCGTAGTTAAAGATATTCGTAGTACCTATATTGACTCATCAGGATTTACCAACAACGGATACAAAAATAACATTGACCTTTGCATATGGGCTGAAGAAGCAGTTGCAAATGGTTGGGGTTATGTATACGGAACATACGGAACTGTTCTCACACAAAAAATTCTCGATATAAAGGCAAAACAATATCCCGATGAGGTCGGTGGTAAATATGACTTCATCAAAAGCAATTGGCTCGGTGGCAGAACAGCAGACTGTGTAGGTCTCATAAAGGGATACAGTTGGCTTGATGAAGCAACAGGTCAAATCAATTACGGAACGAATGGTATGCCTGACATTGGTGCTGACGGAATGTACTCTGCAGCTACAGAGAAAGGCACAATAGATACCATTCCCGAAATACCCGGAGTAGCAGTTTGGCACAACGGTCACATCGGTATATATATCGGTGATGGTTATGTAATCCAAGCAGCTAACACAAAAAAAGGTGTTATAAAAACACCTTTGTCGTATAACAGTTGGACTCATTGGTTGAAGATTCCATACATCACATACATCGAAGAAGAAACAACCAGTGAGCCGACAACAGAAATTTTATAGAAAGAAGTTGATAATATGAGTACACGAAGTTTAATTGCAATGCAAATCGGTGCTGATAAATACAGAACGATTTATTGCCATAGTGATGGCTATCTCTCACATAACGGTGCCTTGCTTATAGACCACTACGATACACCCGAAAAAGTAAAAGGACTTATCGATATAGGTGGTATTTCATGCCTTGCTCCGAATCTTAATCCCGATCCTTCGAAACCTCATGGCTTTGAGTATTCAACAAGGCAAGACGGTGTGGTTGTTGCATACGGCAGAGATCGTGGCGAAAAAGGTATGGAAGCTAAAGAGTATACGTTCAATGAGCTTGACGATCCCAACTCATGGGCAGATTACATCTATGTTTATACCGAAGAAAACCGTTGGAAATTCTTCAGGCACGGTTATTCACAGGAAGGTTTAAAAGATATTGAACCTGTTCTCAAATTCCAGTATGAGCAGTTTGGTGTTGAAAGACCCGAAGGTTATTATGGATTCATTACCGAAGAAATAATCGATGCACTTGATAAAGAAGGTTTAGTCACACACCTTGATTCATCACCTAATATGGAGGTGCTTTAATATGTTTTTACAAACAGCATTTAACAGAAATGAGCAACAGGCAATGACAGAATATTGCTCCGTAGAGAAAGTTGTTGAATTGGCAGAAAATGAATTTAATCTTCTCAAAAACAACACGATGGAAAGCATGAGCTTCATTGCTGAACATGCAGAAATGATGCATAAAGATGAAACAAGCATTAGCAGATGTGTACTGTTCCTCCATCAGAATCACGATGAAGGTATTATTGTAAATTCTGAAGGTACAAGCTATGCTAAAAACTTTTCATATCTTCCTAAAGCAAGAACTTTGTTACTTGCCGATGAGTCTTTTACCTTGCAACAGTTTATGAAGTCTATGTTAAGCATCCGAAATGATATCATTGCCAAAGCAATCGATGATCAGGATGAAGGTGTGTTCAGAATTGATTTGGATGAGATACACAAATTCTACAAACCGAAAATTCTGTCTCCTACGCTTCTTCATGAGATGCTCTGTGACAGAATTGAATTTGCAACAGTAGAATTTGATGATGAAGAATTCATTATGCGATTGTCTGAAGAATATGCAATGTATGAAGAAGATGTTCCTTACCGAGGTTTAACTAAAGAAGAAGTTGATGTTATGGTTGCCAAACATATACTGTGGCTCTATGACGAACCTGGTGGTGAACAGGCTGACTTTTCAGGTTGCTATGTTTCCAATTATGATTTTTCTTACAGGTCATTGAATAGTGCAATTATGAATAATGCTAAGTTCGTTAATTGCAATTTCACAAGTACAGAATTGTGTTTTGCTAATGCAGAATACTCCAAGTTTGTCGAGTGCAGTTTGATACGAATGACAGGTGAAGAAATGAATTGTAAGGGAACAAAATTTAAAGGATGCAATCTCGTTTCAGTAATGATGACTCACTCGAATTTTACGGATGCATTGTTCTCACGATGTGTTGTTGGTAGTGCTTCTATGACTAATTCTTGTATTGAAAACACAAAGTGGAATCATACATCTTATGAGGATGTAAGCTTCGGTAATTACAGTGAAGACGAACAAGAATGGTTAGATGATGACGAGTCAATGGGGATGGATTTATGCTAAAGAATAATGAAACTAAATGGCAGACCTTACGAAAGTTTCTTGATGGTTATTTGAAAGAAGATACATCATACCGTGCAGGTGAAATCTATCAGGCATACCTCGAAAAAGATGGTTCAATAGATATAAGCCGTAAGGGTTTTGAAATGTTCCTTCGTGATCAGGTTATGAAAGAGAGGGGTGTTCTCAAACGAGTATCTCATGGAATATATGAAATGAGAACTGACCCAAATGACCGTAGTGTTTTATTCACACGTGGAGAAAAAGCCGAAGCACAAACAAGAGAAATATCTCTTGATGAAATCCTAGATGACAGCATTGAGTTGACATCTAAAATCTCTGCTGTACTTAAATATATGAAAGAACAAGATGATATCTCTTTTTCTGCAAAGATGGAATTGAAGCGTATTAGTGCTTATCTTATTCAGAGTATGGATACGGCAATTACCGGCATCACTTCTGCAATGGCTTGGTGTGAAGATAACTTAGATTCAGATATTGAGGAAGACACAGAATCAATTCAGACAATGCAAATGTGAGGTGTTGCAAATGAAAAAAGTTACGATAAGCGTTGAATATGATGAAACTAAAATGAAGGCTTTAAAGTACTTCCTAGAACAAAAAGGTAATAAAACTGTTTCAGAAAAATTGGTCGAAACATTAGATTCATTATATAAAAAAAACGTACCGTTAAATGTCAGAGATTACATTGAGTCTAGTTCAAATAATTCTAATTCAAACACGGGTAACAAATGATACTTATATGCTGTTTATTGCCGTTTCTTAGCCCCAAATTGACGAGTTGTAGAAAAAATGGTTAAAGTACCCGAATACACAATAAAAAGCCGATAAAAACGGACATTCAGGCTCTTGTGTATAACGAGTTATTTCGTCCGATTTTTATTGCAGGAATAAGCACAGGGGTTGCAAAAGCATCCCTGTGCGATTACAGCAGACGGCGATGCCGACTGCATAAAGGGTTTCGAGGCTTTCGAAAAGTGGACTCCTATATTTTGCGATTTTCCTCCAATTGTGAGAATTAGCCGATAAATCCCATCGTTTCAAGGATTTCATAAGGACTCCTATAAATTCTAAGAAGGAAGTGATGCTTGTGGCAGTTGATCCGAACAAAAAGAAATTTCATTTGTGGGCATATCCCGATGTGTTAAACAAGGTGAAAGAAATGTATCAAGATGATGGTTGCAAAAGCCAATCAGAGTTTATTGAGAAAGCAATAAGATTTTATTGCGGATATCTTTCAACACAAAATACTGATGAATATCTACCCGAACTAATTGATAATTCACTCAAAAGCAGAGTGCAAAATTTAGAAGAAAAAATGTGTAATCAATTCTTTAAAAATACTGTAGAGTTATCAATGCTACTCCATGTCTTTTCTGCTTTGAACAACATATCAGAAGCTCAATTAGATGACCTTCGTTCTACTTGTGTCAAAGAGGTTCGCTCTCTGAATGGTTCAATTTCTTTTAAAAATGCATTAAGATATCAAAGACATAGATAAAGTATATGGCAAGATTTGTTTTGAAATGGAGATATTTTAAATCATCTTCTAAAAGAAATTCTCAATATCTAAAGTACATTGCAACTCGAGATGGAGTAGAAAAGTGTGATGAAAGTTGGAGATATCAGCCTGCAACAATTGAGCAGAAAAGAATCATTGATAGTTTAATAAAGGACTTTCCAGATTCAATACACACACCAATGTATGAGGATTATTTATCAAACAAAACGAAAGGATTAGCTAGTAGATTCATTGATGATACGCTGGAACAATACTTTGATTTAATAAATAAAAAAGAAAACTATATTGGGTATATTGCAAAGCGACCACGAGTTGAAAAGCAAGGAACACATGGTTTATTTTCACTTCATGATGAAGAAATAAATCTTGAAAGTGTTGCAAAAGATATTGCTAATCACGATGGTTTAGTCTTCACTACAATAATGTCTTTGAAACGAAATGATGCAGAAGCCTTAGACTATGCTCGTTCAATTAGATGGAAAGAGTTGTTAAAAAGAAACACGATTGCTATAGCAAAATCAATGAACATTTCTCCATCAGATTTAAGATGGTATGCGGCTTTTCATAATGAAACACATCATCCACATATACATTTGGTTGCTTATTCTGTAGGTAGAGAACCATACATAACTGAGAAACGTTTAGATGATCTTAAAAGAACTTTTGCAAAAGATATTTTTTCTTCTGAGATGCACAATATATATGTTGAACAAACAGACAGACGAAATGAGTTGCGAAAAGAAGCTAAAAACAAGATTGAAGAAGTGGTTTTTTTAATAAATGAAGGTCACTATTCTAATCCCATTGTCGCAGACTTATTAAAACAATTGGTAAGCGAATTAGATAATTATTCAGGAAGAATGATGTATGGTTATCTTCCCAAAAGAGCTAAAAATTTAATTGATGGAATAGTTGATGAGATGGCATCAGATGAGAGAATAAAAGAACTATATGAGCTTTGGTATGAAAAAAGGGAAATGATAGTTAAAATCTATCGTGAAGAAATGCCACCTCGTGTACCATTATCTTCCAACAAAGAATTCAAAAGTATTCGAAATGCAGTTCTGCAAGAAGCACTTAGACTCAAAGACATATCTGAATATCCTTTTATAGATGAAAATGTAGAGAAGATATATTTACCCGAAAAAGTTAAAATCCCTACTCTTCCACCTACATTTCAACCATCTAAAAAGTATCATTGGAAAACTGATATAGCACTTTCTTCTGCAAGATTATTTGCAAGGTTAACTCAAGCAATACAAGATAATTTCGAAGAAGATAATCAGACTGATCAGCAAGTTGACAAAAAGGTGCTTAAAAGGATTCAAGAAAAGAAACATGCACAGGGATTAAAAATGTAAGTTTTATTTTAGTTTGTATATTTGAAATTAGTGTGTGCATAGTATATAATAGTGGTAACTTAAAAAACATTATGGTTTATCACTCATACATTATTGACACTATACTATTTTTGTGGTACAATAATGATGCAAAAGGGATACGCAGTATCCGAAATGCATTGGCTTGGGTGTAAACTCTGGGGCCATCGCAGGCGGGGAGTATATTCCTCGCCATTTTTTATTTATAGAAGGATGTTTATCTTGAAGGAACTAAGTATATTTATTGATGAGTCAGGCGATTTTGGAGATGCGGTAAATCAATCCCCTTTCTATATTGTGACACTTGTCTTTCACAATCAAGCTGACGACATCACTAACAATATAACGCGACTGAAATCTTGGCTTGCTGAATGTGACATACAGGATGAATACGTACATACACACCCTATCATCCGAAAAGAATCCCCGTATAACAATTTGAATATTGATGAACGCAGAAGGATTTTAAACAAAATGTTGCGTTTTACTATCAGTTGTCCGATAAGATATTTCAATATTATTGTTAACAAACGAGAATGCAAAGATAGACACGCTTTATCGGCAAGTATATCTAAGCAACTATCGAGATTCATAGAAGATAACCAAGAATACTTCTTTTCGTTTGACAGGATTGTTGTATATTATGACAATGGTCAAAACGAATTGAGTTACATTCTTAATGTGATTATGCACGCTAAATTAACAGCTATTGAGTTTAAAAATGCCTCTCCGAAGCAGTATCAGTTGTTGCAATCTGCTGATTTTATTTGTTCAATAGAATTGCTCAAACAAAAAAGAGAAAGCAATTTACTCACAAAATCTGAAACTAACTTTTTCTACAAACCGCAAGAATTATATAAAAATTATATTAAGTCTGTAGAAAAAAAGAAATTTATAAAAAAATAAGTAGTTTTTATTAAACAGGTTGATTGAATCTACAATCAACCTGTTATTTTTTTTTGAAAGAAGGTTCTACAATGTCAAATTATATACACTTTTCTCCAGAACAAAAAGACAAAGCATATCATATGGATATTGCAGAACTCTTACGTAAACAAGGTGAGAAGTTAAATCGGTGTGGGAATGAATATATATGGGAAAGTCCTACTGGAAAGGTATCTATTAGAAACAATGTTTGGTATCACCATTACGAGCAAGAAGGCGGTAATGTTGTTAGTTTTCTTCAAAAGTTTTTTAATAAAACATACAGTGAAACAATGGAGTATTTACTTAATGAAAATGGTACTGTTATATCATACTCCTCCCCTACTCAAAAACATACAAAAGAATTAATATTGCCTCAAACAAATTCTAATATGAGAAGATTATATGAATATCTTATGAAAGATAGAGGGATTAGTAGAGATATAATCACTGCATTTGTTCATGCTAAAATGCTTCGAGAATCAGCAGATTATCATAATGTATTGTTTATCGGATATGATTCAGATGGTGTTCCAAGACATATTCACAAACGAGGAACAGCTAAAGAAAGTGCCTATAAAAGAAATGTTGCAGGTAGTGATAACAAATTTAGTTTTCATTGGCATGGAACAGGAAAAGAAATTTATTTATTTGAAGCACCTATAGATATGCTTTCATTTATATCAATGCATCCCATTGAATGGAGAAACAACAGCTATGCGGCGGCATGTTCTGTTGCAGATAATGTTTTGTTTCAATGTCTTGGAGATAACAAACATATTGAACAAGTTTATATTTGTTTTGATAATGATAACGCAGGTCAAACAGCCGCACAAAGACTTTCGGATAAACTATTTATAAAAGGCATTAAATCAGAAATCCTCATTCCAACATTAAAAGATTGGAATGAGGATTTATTATTTTCTAAACAGGAGGTAGATAAAAAGTGGATGGTCCAATTATCTTAATTTTTGTGGGTGTCGTAATGTTTGCTTTAATAGGTGGAATTACAATTGTTTCTCATATATACAATCTTAACAGTATCAAAAGTAAAACTGTTGGAGATGGTCAGCATGGCACAGCAAGATTTTTATCCAAACTTGAACAAAAGAAAGTGTATAAGCATATTCCCTTTACTCCGGATTCATGGAGAAAAAACAAAAATAAAAACGAATTACCACAAGGAGTTATTGTTGGATGCAGGACAATAGGTGGTCAAGATTATGCAATGGTTGATACTTCGGATGTACACACCATGATGATAGGTGCAGCCGGATGTGGTAAAACAGCATATTGGTTATATCCAAACCTTGAGTATGCTTGTGCATCAGGAATGTCATTTTTAACTACAGATACAAAAGGTGATTTGTATAGGAATTACGGTAACATTGCAAAAGAATATTATGGTTACGATGTTGCCATAATAGACCTTCGAAACCCAACAAAGTCGGATGGTAACAATTTGCTTCATCTTGTTAATAAATATATGGATTTATACAAGAATGAACCAAGCAATTTAACATATAAAGCTAAAGCCGAAAAATATGCTAAGATCATCGGTAAGACAATTATATTTAGTGAAGGTGATGCAGCTTCATTTGGTCAAAATGCTTTCTTTTACGATGCAGCAGAAGGCTTGCTTACCTCGTCAATCCTATTAGTTTCTGAATTTGCTCCACCCGAACAACGTCATATAGTTTCTGTATATAAACTTATTCAAGAGCTACTTGCTCCTGCACCTAATATGGGTAAAGGTAAAACTCAATTTCATAAAATCATGGAGAAGCTTCCAGCCGAACATAAAACCAAATGGTTTGCAGGTGCCGCACTTAACACAAGTGACCAGGCCATGCAGTCGGTTATGTCAACAGCTATGTCTCGACTTAATGCATTTCTCGATTCAGAACTTGAACAAATACTCTGCTTTGATACTGCAATTGATGCCGAAAAATTTTGTTCTAAAAAGAGTGCTATCTTTATTGTATTACCCGAAGAAAATCCGACAACATACTTTATGGTATCCCTTCTTCTGCAACAGTTATATCGTGAAATACTTATGGTTGCAGATGACCAAGGTGGTGCATTAAAAGACAGAGTTATGTTTTATATGGATGAGTTCGGTACTCTTCCTGCAATTAGTTCTGCAGAAATGATGTATTCTGCATCTCGCTCAAGACGTCTATCATTAGTAAGTATTATTCAGTCATTTCAACAGCTTGAAAAAAACTATGGTAGAGAAGGTGCTGCTATTATTCAAGACAACTGTCAGATAACTATTGCTGGTGGTTTTGCGCCTACTTCCGAAACGGCTGATATAATATCTAAATCGCTTGGTTCAAGAACTGTAATGTCCGGTTCAGTATCAAGAAGTAAAAATGATCCATCTCAAAGTCTTCAAATGATAGAAAGACCATTGATGACTGCTGATGAGCTTAAATCGATGGATAAAGGTAATTTTATCGTTATGAAAACAGGTACTCATCCCTTTATATCTAAACTTAAACTGTTCTTTAAATGGGGAATAAAGTTTGATACAGAGCCATATACACCTGAAGATAAAGGTTCAAGAACTGTTAAATATACAAGTCGAAAGATTATTGAAGATGCGATAAACGAGCTGTATCCATCTGAAGGAAAGATAAATGACAGAGAAGAAAAATTCCCTGCAAACAAACCTTTTGGCACATCAGGTCAAGCATTAACTGAATATGAAGTTGAAGAAATACCTGAAGATGTTATGCAAGAGCAGTCCGAGTATATGTCTGAGCAAAAGGCACAACACACAGTTTTAAGAACTGACAAAGGAGATATCAACAATGGATAACTATAGAAGAAAAGTCTATGAAGTTGAGTTATCTTCACGTGCTAAATTGGTATACTTATATCTTGTAGACAGAGCTGATAAGGAAAATAAGTGCTTTCCAGGTATTAGAACTATAGCAAGACATCTATCTCTTTCAGAAAGCACTGTCCGTAGAGCATTAACAGATTTAGAAAAAGGAAAGTTAATTCGTAAAGAAATACGAAAACGAGGTAACGGTTCTTTTTCAAGCAACACATATTATTTGTTGTAAAAAATCATCTAAAACTAACAAGGGACTACTGTGCCTATATGGTGACAGTAGTCCCTTTCATAGTGGATGGGCTAATAAGTATACAGTGAAGAAGATAATAACAGAGGGTGATTAACAAAAGTATAAATCAAAAATGTTTAATACTATGTACAAAAAAGTTCCATGTTTCATTATTCAACAAAGTCAAAGTCGATGTTATTTTTACTCTTGTTTATGAAAGTTGATAAAGCGTGTTCTATTAATTCTTTCGTGCAAGTGGAGGGAAGATGTATATAGAGTTCATTTTTGGCTCGACTACAAGCTACATAGTATAAACGTGTGAATTCATCACTTGAACATTCTCTAGAAATACTTGGGTTGGAATACACCTCATCTATTGTGATTTTGTCGAATTTATTTGGTTTAGCACTAACAATTACTTTATCCCACTCTAATCCCTTGGCTTGATGTACTGTCATGTACTTACTATTTTCCGAAAAAACTTCAGTAAACAATTTGTACGAAGTGTCCCACTGTAGTTTTTTTACTGATTCAATCAAAGAATCGCTATCCTGTTCGTCAAATATCTTGATAGTACAATTAGCTTCACCAATATATTGAGCCAAATCAAAATAAGTTTCCTCAAGTATAAGTTCGTTGTATTTTTTTATGATATCATAAGTATAGTACTTACTTTCAACTTCACTAAAAATATTTGTAGCTAAAGCATCGATTAAAAATATGATTTTGGGTGATATTGTTTTTAAGCTAATATCACTGATCAATTTTAATGAAAAAACAATATCAATAAACGATCCAGATTTATAACTTTCCCATAAACTAAAAATGAATCTAAATGCCCTTACCCAAGTAACATTATTGTGTTCTACAATTTCATCGCGTAACTGAATAGGTGAATTATAATAACTATTGTATATTTTTTTTAATAAATTAATCTGTTCAGTACTAACACCTTGTATGTAATCGAAAGCAGCTGCCCATGCTCGTGTTAAAACAACCCCATCCTCGGAAATAACTTTATGAATAATTTCTTGTATCTGAGGAGAATCACCAATAAGAAAATGTATAGGAGTCGCCTCTATTTCTTCTGATTCTTTTTGATTTTGGTAAGCACGTGCACTTTGCTGAATGACACTAATATCTTTTTGTCTAAAAAAATTGCAAAGGTGAATTATATTTTTAGTCGAACGTCGATTGTCGGAAATCGTATATTCGGTGGTTTCCTTTCCAGAAATTTTAAAGTTTTTAAAATACGATGGTGTTGCACCTTGAAAACTGTAAATTGATTGAGCTATATCTCCTACAACACCAACTATCGTTGATGTTTCTCCAATTGTTTTAATTAGAAATGTTTGAAGAGGATTAGTGTCTTGGAATTCGTCGACAAAAATAAAGGGGAACTTTACCCGTAAAGAGTAAAGTGCTGTAGGATTTTTTTCAATGATTCTATAGCCAAAGAAAAGAATCTCGTTATGGGTTAGTTTTCGGACAATTGACCATATATACTCCTTCAAAGGGTAAAGATGGTCATCTTTTATTTTGTTTGAACCCTTGATTGTATATACCGGTTTGTTCTTTGATATTATTGAATCAATAAAGAGCTCATTGTCAATTTCAATATCACCCATAATTTTCTTGCTATATCCAAACTGATCATTTCCAAATTTATCAATATCTTTGTTTTTTATGAACTGAAAAATATCTTCTTTGCTTACTCCATGTAAGATACCTAATCCTTCAATTTGTGAAGATATCTTTCCGTTCGGATTTACAGAGATATCAAAGTCTGATTTCATGATATCAATTAGGTCTTGTTGAAAAGGCATTATTATATGTTCAATAATAAAACTGTGAATTGTATAAATATCAACATAATCGATGAATTTTTCCAATCGTGTTTTAAGTTCATTTACAGCAGAATTGGTATACGTAATACATAGCACCTTACGAACTTTACCTTCAGTTATTAAAGAATTTGTTTCAACAATGTTTTTTACATTTTGTACCAAAAAATGTGTCTTTCCCGCACCAGGACCGGCATTTACTTTTATGTGTTTTGTAAGCTGTTCAGGTGAAAGAATAGCACCGGATGTTATTTCAAAAGCCATTCTAATCCCTCCCTAATATATGTTGGAACAGATATTTTTGTTTTATCGTTTTCATCAACCATATTCGGGTCTGTTAATATTTGTAAGGCTATGTCACCTTTTTTACCTTTTGCATAATGCAAAAATAATTCTGCGAAAATCAAATGCTCATAAGTTTCGAGTAAGTCAGTATTTTTATCAATTCTATTATTAAAAGCATTTAAATACTTTTCTATTGTTTTTTTTGATCTAGCATCTATTTCGTTTTTGTTCGTTTCCCATTCCGATATTTCGAATTTGTATTTATCAAAAAAGTCATTTAGAGTGTCGCAAAGTGCCTTTTTAAAGAAACTAAAACTTACACCAGTTTCAAAATTTGATAAAAATAATTCGTCTTCAAAAGTACGTCCACCTAAAGTTTGTGTAACAATACGAAGATTATCAATATTAAAGCGCTTTTTCAACTTAGTGATATGAGCAGCTTCTTCACTAATGTAATCATCATATGTTTTTAGAGCACCGTTTTCATCAAACCAATCAAAATCACAATCTGTTATACATAAAACTTTCTTTTTTACATTATTACCATTGAAAAGTTCAATAAAATGCTCAAAGTGTTTACCACCAATTTCGACTATTGAAATATGTTCGTCTTCATAGGGACATCCACAAATTTCCATAAATAACGGCATAAGAAGTTTTTCTGCAATTCCTTCTACCAAAATCACTTTATTGGCAAATAACATATCTGAACGTGTAACATCTAAAAACTTTGTAAGATGAGCTTTGGCTAATGCTTTTGTGTTTTCTCCTTTTTTATCCTTGAACTGTTCTTCCAGACTTTGTTGGCTACAATCTAATAAACTACTTGTTCGATTATATTCCAACATGAACATATTATCGATTCCTGCTACTGCAGATATATTGCTAGAGTGTGTTGTAACAAATATTTGTTGATTTAAATTATTTGTTTTATCCAAATCTCTCAAATATTTAAAAAGTTTGTATTGCATTGCAGGATGTAAATGAGCTTCTGGTTCTTCTAAGCAGAGGATCTTGAAATCACGCCCTTTTTGGATTTCAGTAAGCTTTATAAGCATATAAATATTTATTAAATTATTATAGCCCAAACCATTATGTCTAAGTGGTAATGTATAGCCTGCTTGTGTGTCCTTTACTTCAGTAACATATGCATCAGACACAGAAAGTGTAGGTTTTATTGTTGATGAAATAGCGACGTTGCCTTTTTGTAATCCAATTTCATTATGTTCATTTTCAAATAAATTGGCTAATTTTGTAGTTGATGGAGAAAGTATGGTTGAAAGTTCTGTCGAAACCTTTTTTTTCAGAGAATCAATTTCTGCCGCATTTTTTATATCTTTAGTAAAAGCATCAATTTCACGTCGAGTTTCTTTTCGAACTTCTTCACTCGTTCTTTCTGCTTCAATAAACCGAATATCAAAAACACTTGTAGCGGCTTTTTGCTCAATTTTTGTATCACTAATTCCATTTGTATATTTCCAAGTATAATATTTATCAACAAATCGTGATAAGAGCATAATATAATCATTAAAATCTTTTACTTCTGTTGCAAACTCTTTTTTATATTCATCTAAATGTTTGGGATCTATAGAATATGTTGCTTTGATCTTAGCGTGAATTGTATATACGACTTTTCCATTAATTTCTTTTCGATTTTCTGCAAATTCTTTAATTCCTAAAAAGGGTAAAAGACGAACAATACTTTCATCTGTTGTATCATCTTCGAAAATTTCATGAGAAATATAATATTCGATTACAATTTCCGGAGCTTCTTTTGTATACAATGAATGATAATTAAGTAAATTATTTTTGTTAAAATCATCAACAGAAATATTAGAAGGATTATTAAGCAAATTGATAGCGTATAACAATCCTGTTTTTCCTGAGTTATTAGCACCGATTATTACGTTAAGTCCGTTATGAAAATCCATTGTAA
>JAZQVQ010000037.1:0-11626 GCA_045631825.1 Eubacteriales bacterium
ACTCACTATCCTGCAAATTACGGATTTATACCAAGAACCTATGGCGATGATAATGACCCGCTTGATGTTTTGCTTATCTGTGCAGAACCGCTTGAACCTATGTCTCTTGTAAGGGCGTACCCTATAGGCGTAATAACAATGGTTGATAACGGAAGAATGGATGAGAAGATAATAGCAATTCCGTTTAATGACCCTAATTATAATCAGTACACGGAACTTGAACAGCTCCCTATTCATTTGTTTGATGAAATGAAACACTTTTTCTCGGTGTATAAAAATCTGGAAAATAAAGAGACAGCTGTAAATGAGGTGCAGGGAAGGCAGGAGGCTGTCAGAATTATAAAGCAGGCAATGGATAACTATATTGAGAAATTTTGTAAATAAATCTATTGTAAGGGAACATAAATGCTATGAGTAAACTTGTATATTCAACATATAAAGAATATCATATAAAACTTTCATGCGGCGATGCGGGAAAATATGTTATATTGCCCGGTGATCCCGGCAGATGTAAGGAGATAGCAAAGTACCTTGATAACGCAGAGCTTGTCGCTCAGAATAGGGAATATACTACGTATACAGGTTTTCTTGATGGACAAAAGGTGAGTGTTGTCTCGACGGGAATTGGTGGTCCTTCGGCAAGTATTGCCCTTGAGGAGCTTGTGCATATAGGCTGCGATACATTTATAAGAGTCGGAACTTCAGGAGGAATGAATGAAAATGTTGTCCCGGGTGAAGTTGTAATTGCAACAAGTGCGGTAAGACAGGAGGGTACAACTAAAGAGTATGCTCCTGTTGAGTTTCCAGCGGTTGCGGATTTTGAAATAGTAGATGCACTTTGTAAAGCAGCAAAAGAGCAACAGATTAGTTTTCATACGGGAGTTGTGCAAAGTAAGGATTCTTTCTATGGTCAGCATAACCCGGAAACAATGCCGATAAAGGATAAGCTCTTGCAGGACTGGAATGCCTGGATCGAGTGTGGAGTTCTGGCAAGTGAAATGGAAACGGCAGCACTGTTTGTTGTCGGTGCGATAAGGCGGGTAAGAGTCGGCTCTGTGCTTCTTGTTATGGGAAATCATACAAGACAAAGACTTGGCTTTGATGAAGGCGTGTGCCACGATACAACGCTTGCAATTAAGACGGCCGTTGCTGCGATGAGAAAAATTATACAACAGGATAAAGAAAAAGAAAAAATAAAAAATAAAAAAGTTTAAAAATGGTATTGACAAATAAGTTTTGTTGTGATATGATATATAGGACAAAGAAGCAGAGCAATCTCACCCACCGTGGATTATCGGAAGGTTAATAACTCTTTCTCGTAGCCAAAGTTGTATTTATGGTATGGGGTTATTGTTTTGCGAAGGTCACAAGACCTTCGTTTTTTGTTTGTGCCAAATGGCCATATTTTTTTGGAGGTGTTATTCATAGCAACTAAAGAGCTTTCAATCAATGACGAAATAAGAGCAAAAGAAGCAAGGATTATTGACGATAAGGGCGAGCAGCTGGGCATTATGCAGATAAGTGCAGCGTTAAATCTTGCCTACGACAGAGGTCTTGACCTTGTTGAAATTTCACCAAACTCAGTTCCTCCGGTATGTCGTATAATGGATTATGGCAAATATCGTTTTGAACGTGAGAAGAAAGAAAAAGAGCAGCGTAAAAAGCAGCAGACTATTGATATTAAGGAAGTGCAGCTTTCCTGCCGTATCGATACACATGACTTTGAAACAAAGCTCAAACATGCAAGACGATTCCTAAGCGACGGAGCAAAGGTAAAAGTTTGCATAAAGTTCAAAGGAAGGGAAATGAGCCACACGGCTATCGGTCTTGAAGTTATAACAAAATTTGGTGAAGCTTGTACGGATATTGGCGTAATCGAAAAAAATCCGGTCCTTGATGGTCGTCAGATGATAATGTTCATCAATTCCAAGCTCAATACGCCATCGAACAACACAGCAAAAAAGTAAGTCAATTTATATGAGCCTGAAATAAGGCTTAATCAAATATTGAAAGGAAGTAATCACAGTGGGAAAACAGAAGTCACACAAGGCCACAGCAAAACGTTTCAGCGTTACAAAGAGTGGTAAGGTAAAGTACAACCAGTCATTTAGACGTCATAAGCTCGGTATCAAGACACCTAAGAGAAAGCGTCAGCTCAGAGGCGGTGCTATACTTAACGAAACATTCGCTGCAACAGTAAAGAAGCTTATACCTTACGCATAACGTAAGTATAAAGCAATCCCTTAAATCAAGATACGGACGCATCATAGGCTAGCTCCGTTTACTAACGAAAGGAAAGTGACATAAATGGCAAGAATAAAAGGCGCTCTTATGACAAGAAAAAGACGCAATAAAGTATTAAAGGCAGCTAAAGGCTATTGGGGAAGCAAGAGTAAACACTTTAAGATGGCAAAACAAGCCGTAATGAAGAGTGGAAACTATGCATTTACAGGAAGAAAGCTCAAGAAGAGAGATTTCAGAAAGCTCTGGATTACAAGAATCTCTGCAGCAGCAAAGGCAAATGGAATGAACTATTCAACATTTATGAATGGTCTCAAGAAAGCAGGCGTAACTCTCAACAGAAAGATGCTCGCTGAAATTGCTGTAGCTGATAAGGCAGGATTTGCAAAGCTTGTTGAACAGGCAAAGGCGGCTCTTTAATTTTAATTTATTTGTAATAAAAAAGAACAGTGTTAACTGTTCTTTTTTTGTATGCGTAAATAATTTACGGTAAATTGAAGGGAAATTCTTTTCTGTAGGACAGGGGAGTGTATCCTATTCTGTTTTTAAAAATTCTGATGAAGTAGTTGTAGTCGCTAAAACCTGCTTTGCCGCTGACTTCATTGATAGAGATGTCGGTAGTGGTGAGATAATGCTTTGCCTTCTCAAGCTTTTTTGTTATTATGTAGTTGTTTATGGTCGTGTTGAAAAACTTGTGAGATAACTGGTAAAGACGGTTTTTTGAGATTTTAAATTGATTGCACAATTCCTTAACGGAAATGTCTTTTTCGATGTTGCGGTCAATATAGCTGTCAATGTCAAAAGCAAGAACATTTTTCTCAATCTTTATCATTTGACTGAGATAAAGGTGAGATGTAAACATCTGGAGGAAATTTGCCGATGCTTTCATCTGGGATTTGTCTAAGATTGCAAGCTTGTTGTAGTAAGCCTCAACGTCTTTCTCGCTTATTCCATATTTTTGACACACAACCTTGGAATTGTTTAAATTTGAATATACTTGTTCCAAATCACGAATCTGACCGAACATCATATATGCAATAACTTCGTTGTCGTAATAAATAGGAACGGCGGTGTCAACAAGACCTGCATGACAAGTGAAAGTGTATGGCTTTTTCAGCTTTGCCGCATTTATACAAGCTGTCTTGTCGGATTCAAGACACTTGAGCTTGCCCATGGGATTTGACTTTATTGCCTTGCAGAAATCACTCATAGCCGGGGGATAAAACATAATCTGGTTGAAGTCGGCATCCCAGATGCTTATAGTACATTTTGTAAGGACGTAAAAGTCGCTAAGTACGGATTTTAGTTTTTCTTTGTCGAAAATATAAGTCATAATAATCACCATTTTCATTATAACAATTAAATTTGTACTTGTCAATTTTTTAGGAAGAAAGTGCTATTTTTGATTATAATATTTACTATAAATAAAATTTAATCTAATGTATAATAAAATTAAGGAAAGGAGTGGATACACTTGAAAAATCAAAAAATCACATTTGCATTGTATTTTGGCAACAGAGGTTTTTTCCCCGGCGAAGTAATTGCTAAAGCAAGACGGGAAATGACCGAGGCTGTTACAAAGAATGGCTATGACTATATTATTATGGATGAGAATCTTACACGTTACGGAGCAGTTGAAACCATCCAGGAAGGAAAGGTGTTCAATAAGTTCCTCAAGGAAAATGAAGGAAAATTTGATGGAGTTATTCTTTCACTTCCGAACTTCGGTGACGAAAACGGAGCAGTGGTAGCATTAAAGGATATCAAGGTTCCCGTTTTGGTACAGGCATATCCCGATGAAATAGGAAAGATGGATTTTGCACTGAGACGTGATGCACTTTGCGGAAAAATCGCTATGTGTAATGTGCTCAGACAGTGCAAAATCAAGTATACATTAACTGAAAAGGCAACAGTACATCCTTTGTCTGCTGATTTTGATAAGGATTTGAATGCTTTTGCAGGTACATGTAATATTGTTCGTTCGTTGCGTTCATTTAATATCGGAGCAATCGGAGCAAGAACAACTGCATTTAAGACAGTAAGAGTTGATGAAATTGCTTTGCAGAATTATAATGTCAACGTAGAAACAATAGACCTTGGACTTGTTTTTGATATGATGAAAAAGGTTGACGAAACAAAACTTGCTGAAAAGAAAAAGCATCTTTCGACAATAACCAATTTTTCCAAGTATCCTGAAGTAAAACTTGAGAACGTCGCAAGACTTGGAGTAGCAATAGACGAGCTTATTGAAAAATTTGACCTTAATGCTATTGCTGTAAGATGCTGGGATGAATTTGTTACACAGTACAACATTGCACCTTGCCTTATTCTCAGTGATCTTAATGAGAGAGGAATCCCTGCAGCATGTGAGCTTGACATTGATAACGCAGTAATGATGTATGCACTTCAGAATGCATCAAGACAGCCTGTTATGCTTCTTGACCTTAATAACAACTATGGTGAAGATGTTACAAAATCAATTATGTTCCATTGTTCAGCAGTGCCGGATTCATTCTTTGATGGACCGACAGAAATTTCTGAGCACCTTATGTTCAGAAAGAGCTATGGCGAGGGAACAGGTGTTGGTATCGTAAACGGAAAGATAAGAACTGGTGAAGTTACAATAGGCAGCTTTAAGACAGAAAATGGAAAGCTTTGTGCATTTGCTTCAGAAGGTAAACTTATTGATGATCCGCTGGATAAGGAATTCTTCGGATGCGGAATTGTTTATCAGAGCCCCAAGATGCCCGAGGTTCTCGACTATATGATGACAAACGGATACAGACACCATGTTGCCATAGCAAAGGGGAACTGGACAAAGTCTGTTAAAGATGCCCTTGTAAATTATCTTGGTTATAACTGTGATATCCTTTAATAATAAAAAATAAATATGAGGTGATTAGCATGAATAAACTTGGTATTTTTATGAATTTCTGGGAAAAGAACTGGGATGCAGACCATAAAAAGTACATAAAGAAAGCATCCGAAATCGGCTTTGACGTTCTTGAATTTCAGGCACAGCCTTTGCTTGAAATGACTGATGACCATATGAAAGAACTTGCCAAGATGGCAGAGGATGTAGGAATTGAACTTACATACAGCCTTGGTCTTGACAGAAACTATGACGTTTCCTCTTTGGATGAAAAAGTAAGACTCGGTGGAGTAGATTACCTAAAGAGAATCGTTGAAAGAATCGGTTTCATGGGCGGAACACTTCTCTCAGGTGTAAGCTACGCAGGATGGGGAACACCCGATAACTTCAAGGGCGATAAGCGTCCTTACTGGGAAAACAGTGTTAAGAGTATGAGAGAGATAATCAAGACTGCTGAGGACTGTGGAGTTACATATTGTGTGGAAGCAGTAAACAGATTTGAAACATGCCTTATCAATACAGCTGCAGAAGCACTTGCATATACTGCAGAAATCGATAGCAAAAACATTGGTGTTCTTCTTGATACATACCATATGAATATAGAAGAAAATAACATTGGTGATGCAATTAGACTTGTTGGAGATAAGCTTACAAGCTTCCATACAGGTGAAAACAACAGAACAGCTCCCGGAAAAGGACATCTCGACTGGGACGAAATCTTTGGTGCACTTAAAGACATCAATTATAATGGACGTATTGTTTCTGAACCGTTCATTATGCAGGGTGGAGAGGTTGGTAGAGATATTCACGTATATCGTGATTTGATTGAAAACCCGACAGAAGCACGCATCGATGAAGAAGCAAAGTATCTTCTTAATTTCGAAAAACAGATGATGCAGAAGTACGGCATGTAATTCGTTGAAAAATTAAATAAACAAAAAAACAATCACTTCGCTTGAAGTGATTGTTTTTTTGCATAACAAAACCCACTGTTAATGCCAGTGGGTCTGTAAATTGAACTTATTCTTTTTCGACTGCTTGTTCTTCAGCATTTCCGTAAGCGATAACAACACGTCTGTCGGAATCGTTGCCAACAGAGAACGTGTGAACACCATCAATGGTTTGTATCTCGGAATGAATTATTCTTCTCTCGTAAGAGCTCATAGGCTCAAGAGTGAAATTTCTTCCGCTTGCAAGAACCTTGTCAGCCATTCTGTGAGCGAGCTGCTTTAAGGTGTTACATCTCTTTTCACGATAGTTTTCGATGTCAAGTATAATTCTGATGTACTCATGCTTTTCAGGATTCTTCGGGAATCTGCCTGCAACAATATTACAAAGATACTGAAGTGAATCAAGAACATCGCCATGGCGACCTATAAGCACGCCAAGTCCCTCACCCTGAATTTCGATGAGAATATCCTTTTCAAGTGTTCCACCTGAGGAAAACTTTTCTTCAACCCTTACAACCTTTGCTGCTGCCGAAACGTGCATATCAGCAATGATAGCGTTAAGAAAACCAAGGACCTTGTCCTGAACACTGTCGATGGAGATAACCTTTAATGTATATTCACTTGAAAACATACCGAGGAAACCTTTTTTGCCCTCTTCGATTACTTCATACTTGACTTCTTCAAGAGTCTTCCTAAGCTGGCATGCACCGAGATTCAGTGCTTCTTCGAGAGTTTTTGCACTAACTGTAACTTCCATTTTTTACTCCTTTTACGACTACATTACGCATTTAAATTTGTCGCATTCTAAAATCATAACGGTAATAATGTTTATATTGCTAACTGTAAGAAAATACAGTTTCCGTTTTTATAAAATTAAAACTGCCTCTTGGCTTTTGGTGCTTTCCCTGCAGATTTCATGTGCTGTCTGAACTTCGGACTAATACCGGTTTTTGCTTTGCCGATAACAACCTTTTTTTCAACCTTGCCAGATATTTTTTCGTCGGCAGGAGTTTTGTCATAATCGTCAATCTCGTAATTTACGGGCTTTACGTTTGGCTTTGCCTTTGTAGCTTTGCCCTTAAGCTCAAGCTCGGCTTGCTTTATCTGTTCTTCTGTTATAACTGGAACAGGGAACATCTTGTACATTATAATCTGCTGAAGTGCTGAAAGTATGTTCTGGAATATCCAGTAAACCGCAATGGCAGAGGATACCGAGAAGGAAATCCATACAGACATAAGCGGCATCATCCAATCCATCATTGCAAGACTTTTTGCCTGTGCCTCGTCAATCTGCTGAGACTGATAGGTAAATTTTCTTATAATTTTCTGACTTAAAAAAGCAAATACAAAAGTTAAAATAGGAATTAAAATATATATGTTTAACTTAAATTCTGGTGTAACTGTAAGGTCTAAACTGAAAATTGTGAAAGACTCCTTGAGGCTTTCGGCTGCTGTTACTATACTGTCCCAGCTTGAAACTGTAATGTCGCCAAGAGACTCTTTGATAGCCTCTGCTTTGTCTCCGCCACCGGCAATAGTCTTGATTATATCTATTTCGGGATAGGCAACAGTTTTCTCGGCAACCGATGAAAAAGCTTTTGTTAAAGCCGCAACTGTTTCCTTGCCGAGAGAGGAAATGTAGGTAAGTGGTTTTGTTATAACCCCGTAAAGAGCAAAAATTATGGGTAACTGAATGAGAAGAGGGAGACAACCTGACATAGGGTTGATATTTTCTTCCTGATACAATTTCATAATCTCTTCGTTAAGCTTTTGCTGAGTAACTTTGTCGGTACGTCCGGCATATTTTTTTCTTATAGCCATTTCCTTGGGACGCATTTTTGCCTGCTTTATGGAATTTTTCTGCTGCTTAACACCAAGAGGGAAAAGGATAACCTTGACTATCAAAGCAAAAAGGAATAAAGTCAAAAGATAGTTTTGACCAAAAATATCGTATAAAAACTTGATTATCCAACCAAATAAGGGCGATAAAATCGGAATGTTCATTTTAATATCTCCAATTTAAAAATTACTGTTGTTTTTGTTTTTAAAATTAATTTTCGGAGGAACCTTGTCAATTCCGCCACGACAAAAAGGATTACATCTCAGAAGACGCCACACTGTTAAAAAAAATCCGACGAAAAATCCGTGAACTTCAAAGGCTTCAATAGCATACTGTGAACACGTCGGATAAAACCGACAACAAGCATTGACCTTTAATAGCGATAAATACTTTCTGTAAACCTTAATGATGTATATAAATAAATGTCTCATGATTTTTTAGCTGATTGTTTTAAAACAGACAGATTTTCTAAAGATGAGTAAAGCTGCCTTGCAACGTCAGAGCTTTTGACGCCATCGTAAAAGCAAGCGGCTCTTGCTGATATAACGATAATGTAGCCGTCGTAAATTTCCGGCAAAAACTGCCCGTAAGCAGCCCTTATAATACGCTTTACACGACTACGCCGCACAGCCTTGCCGAGCTTTGCGTTGATGGATATACCAAGCTTTGTTTTGCTTGTACTGCCATCGGGATTTCTGCGGTAATTCTTCAGCACATATATAGCCGTATACTTGTTAACAGCACTTTTACCTTTTTTGTAAGCTTTGTGAAACATATGATTTTCGCAAAGCATATTCAATCTTCTGTTCATTAAAATACCCACTGACTTCAAAACTTAAACAAAAAGGGTGAAACCCATACCACGCCGGTTAGTTTACACCCTTTAAAGTTTTTACTTATACTTAATAAGTGAGTCTTGCTCTGCCCTTAGCGCGTCTTCTCTTCAAAACCTTTCTGCCATTAGCAGTTTTCATGCGCTTTCTGAATCCGTGTTCAACTTTTCTTTGGCGTTTTTTGGGCTGATATGTTCTTACCACGTCTTGCACCTCTCTTTCCGAAAAACCTTGAAAACATATGTTAAGTTTCAAAGCATACCTTTACAAACTACATAACATTATACACCAAGTATATAACTTTTGTCAAGAGCAATTCAATATTTATAAGGATGATTTTATAAATTTTTTGTTAATATATGGAATGCTAAAACCCCGTTCAATTAACTTTTCCAACTTTGTCTTTGTAAAAATCTTCAATAAGAAACTCGTCAGGGATTGTTCTGTCTATGATATTGTAAATATACTCAAGGCTTCTTCCGGGGTCGCTGATACGCTGACACCTGTGAGAATCAAAGAGTTCTTTGGTATATTCGGATACCTTGTATATCTTGAATTTTCTCCACGAGGTGTTGCAGTGACTTATTGTAGGAATAAAGTACGGACTGTCTATAAATGTTTGATTTCCGAATTTAACAATATCAAAACCGGCAATACCGCCCACCATATTTCTCATATACTCCATACCCGACATAAAATTGCCTATAGAATACATAACAAGCGTGCGTTTTCCATCAGGACGCTGTTGCCAGAACATAGGCTCAAGAACGTGCGGATGAGTGCCTATTATAACGTCGACGCCGTTGTTTACAAGAATGTTCATCTGCTTTTTCTGCAGAGCTGATGGCTGGAACCAGTCCTCATTACCCCAGTGCATTGAAACAATGACAATGTCGGCAAGCTCTCTGGCTTTCTTTGACTGCCTGTCAATTTCGCCGGTGCTCGCATCATCGCATAACGGAATAACCATATCACTTCCGCTTTTGAGAGACAGACCGTTTGTCCCATAGGTGTAGGACAAAAAGGCTATTTTTATTCCGTCTTTGTCAAGAATTCGTATGTTTTCGTAGTCCTCTTTGTTTTCAAAACCACCTATGGCAAGAACCGGCTTGTCTTTCCAGAAATCGATGGTGCGTTGATATGATGCAGTGCCGGCATCGAGCATGTGATTGTTTGCAAGATTAATAATGTTAAAGCCAAGCTCCATCAAATCGTATCCGACCTTGTCGGGCGAGCTGAACATAGGGTAACCGGTGTATTTTCTGTCAGGGCCCCCGAAGGGTGATTCCTGATTGATGTAGGCAAGGTCGGCTGTATCTATAATGTCAGCAACATTTTCAAACATTGAAACAAACTCGAATTCTTCATCTGTGCCGTAGGCATTGTCACGTGAATCTGCAAGGATTGTGCTGTGTACAATGTTGTCACCGCAGGCAATAAAGGAAATTCTCTTTTGTTCGGGCTTTTGAGTTGAAGTATCGGGACTTGCTGACGTAAGTACACTTAATTCTATGGCACTGCCTTTGCCTGAGCTAGTTGCAATACCTTTGCTTGAAATATTTTGAGAAACATCATCACTTTGCAAAGGTTTGTTGACGGAGACATCGCCATTACCGGCAAAAAACATTCCGGTACAGAAAATAATGGTTATAATAAATGTAAAAGCCAAAAGGCAAGATAACAGTAACTTGTTTCTCATAAGTACCTCCTTTCACGAGGACAAAAAATTATATCGGATTGTATTTTTCAATAGTGTTTTTTCTTACAAGATAGACGTCGCCCGTTGCAAGAGTCATAAATGGCTTATCGTTGAGTGAATCTGTATAGAAATTGTCAACCTTGTCATTCGGGAAATACTTTTTGTAGAGGGTTATTTTGTTTTCGCCGAAACATAATTGCTCTATTTTCCCGTTTTGTATATTTAACTTTGAGGAAATAATGCGATTCTTGTCATTGATTCCAAGCCTTTCAAGAGCGGGGATGAGCAAAAAATCAAATGAAGCAGATACTATTACGTCATCGTGCTTTTGAATGTCTTTGTAAAATGGCTTTAATTTATGCTCGTGAGTTGCCCAGAATTGCTTTGCAAGCTCCTGCACGTCAGGGCAAGCTTTTAGCATAAGCGGAGCATACTTTTCTGCAAGAGACAAAAATTTCGGTAAAGAAATAATGCATAATTTGTATTTGATAAGGTTGTAAAAAATTAAAAATGAAAATCTCACAAGACTTGGATGATGATTGACGCAAAACAGAAAAAAGTCAAGTATGCTTTCGCCATCGTAAAGCGTGTTGTCAAAATCGTATACGTTCATAATAACCTCTTTTGTGTATATGAGTTAGTTTACCATATTTTTTTTTGTTTATCAATATGTAAACCGAAAAAACAGATAATTTTTCGATTAAAACCGTAAAACAGGAATAGGTGTTATGCCACTTGACAAAAACACTTTTAAAATGTATAATAAATTGGTAACTCAAAAAAATAATAAATGCCTCCGTAGTAAAGTGGATATTACAAGTCCCTCCTAAGGATTAGTCGTGGGTTCGATTCCCGCCGGGGGTGCCATATAAAGCCGAAACGACCTGTATTCAAGACAACGGGAACGCCGGCTTTTATGTTTTGAAATTCAAAGCGGCGATAAACAACTCCGCATATACAAATTTATAAACGTACAAACGGAGGACGACCAAATGATCTGGCACAGAGAAAGATACATCGCTCACTCGCTGTTCGAAGACACCGGCCGCGAGATGTTCTGTGAGCTGTTCGGACCGCTCCATGCACTTGAAGACGAGTGGCGCAGACAGGGCGCATCCGAGAAAGAGATAAGCATGACAGCGTTTGAATGGGACTATGTGCCGCTTGTCAGACCGTCCTGCAGCACGGGCG
>JAZQVQ010000038.1:0-5106 GCA_045631825.1 Eubacteriales bacterium
GTCAGGGTATTTTACAAAATATGTCTTTATATATTCCCCTGCCTGTTTTTTTGTGACTTTTAAATCACCCGATAAAGCAAAATCACTTATGCCGTAAATAATGCCGAAGTTTACAGCCTTTGCTTTTTTTCTCAGGTCTGATGTTACCTGCTCAACAGGAACACCAAAAACCTGAGATGCCGTCATTGTGTGGATGTCCTCGCCTTTTCTGTAGGTCTCAATCATATTTTCATCTTGCGACATTGCCGCCATAAGCCGAAGCTCTATCTGTGAGTAATCTGCATCTATTAAAACTTTGTCTCCGGACGGAACGAAAACTCTCCGTATTTGTCGTCCCTCAGGTGTTCTTATGGGAATGTTTTGAAGATTCGGCTCGGCAGAAGAAAGCCTGCCTGTCAAGGTGAACGCCTGCTTGAAGTTTGTGTGAAGCCTGCCGTCACTTCCAACTGCCTTTATAAGTCCGTCGGCATAAGTGCTCTTTAACTTGGCAACAAGACGATATTCAAGAATTTCATCAATGATTGGATGAAACTGGCGTAGCTTTTCTAAAGTTTCCGCATC
The DNA here is from genome assembly GCA_045631825.1 of Eubacteriales bacterium. Classification (GTDB taxonomy): domain Bacteria; phylum Bacillota; class Clostridia; order Oscillospirales; family CAG-382; genus UMGS1387. Next base: position 562 of record JAZQVQ010000038.1, read on the forward strand.
GGTTGAATATCCGCTCTTTGTTTTCTTGGATGGAGGAAGCTGCATTCTTTCAAATAATACTTCACCTAATTGTTTGGGTGAATTTATATTGAAGGGAGCTCCGGCAAGTGCATAAATGTTCTGCATTCTTGTGTTTAGTGATTGCTCAAGCTCGTTTGAATATTCCGTAAGCTTTTGTACGTCAATTAGAAAACCCGTGTGCTCCATATCCGCAAGAACAAACGAAAGAGGCATTTCGACGTCGTAAAATAAATTTGTTTGGTTGTTCTCGGATAAGGTTTTGTCAAATTCCTGCTTTAGCTTCTTTAAAGTGTCGAGAAAAACAAGATGTCTGGAAGTATCGTCTGATATATTTCCGGCATAAAGCTCATAAATTTTCTGTTCTGTCATGACAGATGACGGGTCTGCAAGATAAGAGGCAAGCATAACGTCGTAAAATTTGGACTGGGGAGCTTTTTCCGAAATATCATACAGGTATAATACTTTGCTTTTTAGGTCGCATAACGTTACTTCTTTTGAAGAATCGCACATTATGCTTTCGATATTCTGCTTGTTTATGGGCACTCTGCAATACTTGTCATTCTGACCCGAAGCATAGATGTAGTTGTTGTCATAATCGAAAACACAGAACATTTGCCCCAAATCTGTACTGTCCAAAGTAAGTGTATCGACAAAATCGGGTATTGAAATTTCTGCAACCTGCGATTGTGTATTGCCGGACAGCTCAAGACGTGATATGAGAGAATTGAGCTCAAGTCTTGAGCATATTTCGTAAAGTGAATTTTTTTCAGTGCCTGTGAATGTGAAATTTTCAAGAGTTTTGTCAATAGGTGCATCAAGACAGATTGTTGCAAGGAATTTGCTGAGTTTTGCATTTTCCTCGTCGGTCTCAAGCTTTGACCGCAGAGCCGGCTTGAAGTCAGGCGAACCCGATTTTAAAGCATTGTAAACACCATCTGTGTCGCCATATTTTTTTATCAGCTCAACAGCTGTTTTTTCGCCAACACCCTTGACTCCCGGAATGTTGTCGGAGGTATCACCCATAAGAGCCTTGACCTCAATCAAGCTGTGAGCATCAAGACCATACATTTTGTTGATTTCGTTGGGCGTTATAAGAGTTGTTTCCTTTGTTGAAAGATACAGTACACTTACGTTGTCCCTAACTAATTGATAAGAGTCCCTGTCACCTGTCAGAAGATATACAGAAAGCTCGGGAGAGGCGAGGGTGGAAAGCGTACCTAAAATATCGTCTGCCTCGTACCCCTCGCAAGTGATTTTGTTAAGACCAAGGGCAACTGCTGCATTTTTTGCATCTTCAAATTGCTCTGCAAGCTCAGACGGCATACCTTTTCTTGTTCCCTTGTAGGCATCATATGCTTTGTGGCGGAAGGTGGGCGAACGTAAATCAAACGCAATGGCAGCGAAATCCGGCTTTATTTGCTCGATATGCTTGTGTAACATATTTATTATACCGTAAACTGCATTTACGTTTCTGCCATCATGGGTAGTTAATGGTTTTACCCCGTAAAACGCTCTGTTTATAAGACTGTTTCCGTCTACTGCAAGGAGTTTTTTCATATTTTCCACCTTTTGAACTCTTTATTTTTGTGTAACTGAAGAGTTGTACTTATGCACCAAAAGAAACTCTTTTTTCAAGAGAAAAAGCAAACTCAATGTATTTTCCATACTCACTGTTGACAGTGATTTTTTCTCCGTGTGCCTCGATTTTAGTCTTTGCTATATAAAGACCGAGACCGGTACCGGTTTTGTCAAGACCTCTTGACGAATCGGTTTTATAAAATCTGTCAAAGATGTAATCAAGCTCCTCTGACTTTATGCCGATGCCTGTGTTGTATACGCTGACGATGTATTTGTCTCCGCTGTCACGGACTGAAATTTTAATAGTTCCGCCCTCGTCGGTAAACTTAATGGCATTGTCGGTAAGATTGTATACAATTTGGTGTATTGCATCTTTGTCGGCATATACGGTTGAAGGATCGTTGTCGTTGTCAAATTCGATGTTTATGCGTTTTTTATCTATTTTTTCCTCAAAGGAAATGAGTACAATTCTTGCAATTTCGCAAACATCAAACTCTGATTTTGTTATCTTGAGCTTGCCTGCTTCCATTCTTGAGATATCCAGAAGTGAATTTACAAGACGGGAAAGACGCTTGACCTCCTGAGAAACAATATCAAGATAATAATTCTGTTTTTCATAAGGGATTGTGCCGTCGAGAATACCTTCAATAAACCCTTGAATACTTGTCATAGGCGTGCGTAAATCGTGCGAGACGTTTGATAAAAACGTACTTCTTGTATTCTCCAAATTCTGGAGGGATTGAGCCATCTGATTGAAAGCCTTTGCAAGAGAGGCAATTTCATCGGAACCCTTGACGGGAACACGTACATCAAAATCGCCCTTGGAATACATCTGTGCAGCCTGACTCATTTTCTTCAAAGGGGTAACAATGCGGTCGGCTATAAAATAAACTGCAACCATAGAAGCAATAAATACCCAAGCACTTGCAATTAAAACAATGTATATAATTCTGTCAAAGGAACCTGCAAGACCGTTGCTCTCGCATGAAAAAATTATCATACCCTGAAGAATACCGTTCTGATTGTTTACAGGATAAATGTAATTGAACCTACGCTTGTCAAACATTCCGTCAAGAGTGCCCAGATCTTCCGAATTCTCGGTTATACTTGAAATAATGTTGTGGCTGATAGCGTTACTTGTGACAAGAAGAGAGGAGTTTTTACCTGATTTTAATAAAATGTTGCCGTTGTTGTCTGTTATTATAAGAATTGAATCGGTGTAATTGGCAAGAGTGGCAAAGAATTGACGGTACTCATCGCTGTTTTGTAAAATTGTTTCGGAAAAATCCAGACCGCCCGATTTTATTTCGGAATTTATGGTGTTGTAAATTGTCTCTGCCGTATTGTACATAAGCCCGCTTTTTGTATCCTTGGAATAACCTGTAAGTACACTGCTGACAATTATGGCTATAGCAAGAAACCCAAGAGCTAAAAGGGACATAAGGGTTGTAAAATACTTTGTAAACATACTCTTTAACATTTTTTCACCGCCAAACTTTAAATATGTAATATTATACAATATTTTATATTATTTTGCAACTGTTATTTAATGATTACATATCCGCTTCGCAGGGAATTTTGAAAATATGAATAAAGAACATTTTTTATAAAAAGAAAGATAATCAAAGTTTGGTATAAATGCCTAAATATTAAGAAAAGTTTTGTTAAAAAAGACGAATGTTTAAATTTCCCTTGAAAAGTAAAAAGAATTATGATATACTTTCACTTGTTATAATAGTATAGTAATGCTAAGACAGTTTTAAAAAATTAAGGAGCAGTATTTATGAAAAAGTTTTTGTTTTCCGCTTTTGTATTAGCTTTGGCATGTGTTTGTCTTTTGACTTCATGTAATAAGAAAAAGAACACTGATGAAGAAAAAGATTCGCAGGATAAAGGCGGACTTGTATACGAAGAAATTGTTGTCCCCAATATTCCTTATGAGTATGGAACAAGTACATACGATATGGAAGCGTGGATATATTCCTATACAGGAAATGAAAAGGACGTTGTAATACCCTCTGAGGTTATGGACCCCAACAGCGGAGAAATGTGTCCTGTGGTTGAGATAGCAGAAAATGCGTTTTTCTCAAACGATGATATAGAAAGCGTTGTAGTTCCCGAGGGAGTAAAGAAGATAGCTATGGGTGCATTCCAGAGCTGTACAAACTTAAAGAAAGTAGTTCTTCCGTCAACTCTTGAGGAAATCGGAGACAGAGCTTTTGTTGGCAGTGATGCTATTACAGAAATGACAATTCCGGCAAGCGTCAAGAAAATCGGAATGATGGCTTTTTCAGCACTTAACTATGCAATGCCCTGGTATGAAAACCTTGAAGGTAATCCCGTAATTGTAGGAGACGGAATTCTTTTGAGTTATGAGGGTTCGGGAAGTGTATCATTTGGTCCTGAGGTAAAGCACGTAGCTTATTATGCATTTGCAAATACAGATGTGACAGAGGTTACTTTCTCAGAAGCACTCGAAAGCATTGATAAGACTGCTTTCACCGGAACAAAGGCAAAGGTTTTACTCAATGCAAACTGCCCTGCTATAGATACAGTTTCGGGAATAACCTATGAAGTTTACGGCGAACAGGAAAGTGTAGAAGCCGGGGAATAAACTTCGTGTTATAATTAATTTAAACGGTGCGTTTTAAAAACGTGCCGTTTTTGTGCTTTTAAAAGTCCAACTCTTGACGAATAATAGTATTTGTGGTATACTTCTACCATAAATAAACATTTGTTAAAGTCAGTTGCGGAGGGAAGAAAAATGTTCTCGTTTCAAAGAATTGCCTGTGCTGTGCCTAACACATATGTTGCAGACGTTGAAAAGAATAAAACAGAGATAATAAATTTGCTCGAAAAGTGTTTTGAAAACAAGGCGGATTTTGCCCTGTTTCCCGAGCTTTGCGTGACATCTTATACCTGCGGAGATTTGTTTTTCAGACAGTC
>JAZQVQ010000039.1:0-4165 GCA_045631825.1 Eubacteriales bacterium
ACTTGACAGCATATAGTTACACCCTCGTTGGACTTTACGATTTCACCAATGATATATGCGTCCTCACCATTAGCCTTAAGTATTTCAAGAGCCTTGTCTGCATCATTTTTATTTACAACAACGCTCATTCCTACGCCCATATTAAATGTATTGAACATATCACGTTCCGGAATATTTCCGGTCTTTGCAATCAAATCGAATATAGGAAGCACGTTTACTGCCTTTTTCTCAATTTTTGCACCAAAGCCGTCGGGTATGCTTCTCGGTATGTTTTCATAAAAACCGCCGCCGGTTATATGAGAAACTCCCTTTACCGTAACCTTATCAAACAAACTGAGCATCGACTTTACATATATCTTTGTAGGTGTAAGCAGTGTTTCGCACACGCTCTTTCCTCCAAGTTCACTCACCGGCGACATTATATCGTTCTTTTCAACATCAAAAACCTTTCTCACAAGTGAGAATCCATTTGAATGAACTCCGCTTGAAGCAAGAGCTATAATGATGTCACCCTCTGTCATCTTTGTGTTATCAAGGATTCTATCTTTATCAACAACACCGACAGTAAAACCTGCAAGGTCATATTCATCCTCGGGATAAAAGCCCGGCATTTCGGCGGTTTCTCCTCCTATGAGTGCAGCTCCCGATTCAACACAGCCTTGTGCAACGCCAGATACAATTTGTGCCACCTTTTCAGGTACATTCTTTCCTACTGCAATATAATCAAGGAAAAACAATGGCTTTGCACCGCAGCAAATAACGTCATTCACGCACATTGCAACACAGTCAATTCCGACAGTATCGTGCTTATCGGCAAGAAAAGCCATCTTAAGCTTTGTTCCGACTCCGTCTGTTCCGCTTACAAGTACGGGCTTTGAAATTCCTGTAAGGTCAAGCTCGAAGAGTCCTCCAAAGCCACCTATACCCGACATTACTCCACTTGTCATTGTTCTTGCTATATGAGCCTTCATAAGTTCAACTGCCTTATATCCTGCAGTTATATCAACTCCGGCGTTTTTATAACTTTCGCTAAAACTCTTCATTATTTATTCCCCTTTTCAGATATCTTTGTCTCAAATTTGCTTTTACCTGTATCTTCAGGTATTTCCGTTGGATATTTTCCGTCAAAGCAAGCCGTGCAAAATCCCTTACATTCGTTACCCGAAGCAAGTTTCTTCACACTATCTATGCTAAGATACCCAAGGCTGTCAACGCCTATAATCTTTTGTATCTCATCTATCGTATGGTTACAAGCCACAAGCACATCTCTTGAATCTATATCTGTTCCGTAGTAGCACGGATTTAAAAACGGAGGTGCGGAAACTCTCATATGAACTTCCGTTGCCCCTGCCTCACGAAGAAGCTTTACTATTCTTGCACTTGTTGTTCCTCTTACAATAGAGTCATCTATAAGCACAACACGTTTGCCTTTTACCGTATCAATCACGGGATTGAGCTTTATTCTTACTTTATCCTCACGTGATTTCTGTCCCGGTGCGATAAACGTTCTTCCTATGTACTTATTCTTGATAAAACCAAGCCCATAAGGTATACCCGACTGTGTCGAATATCCTATTGCTGCATCTATTCCGGAATCTGGTACTCCTATTACAACATCTGCCTGTACCGGATGCTCAAGTGCAAGAAATGCTCCTGCTCTTAGTCTTGCTGTATGAACGCAACTTCCCTCTACAACCGAATCAGGTCGGGCAAAATAAACATACTCAAACACGCAGAACGACTGTGGCTTTCCGCAGTGCTCTGTTATTGTACGAACCCCTTCCTTATCAAAAACAACAATCTCTCCGGGCTGAACATCACGCACAAACTCTGCTCCGACAGAATCAAGTGCACAGGTTTCCGATGCAACAACATATGTGCCGTCTTTACATACCCCATAGCACAGCGGTCTGAAGCCGTTTTCATCCCTTGCCGCTATCATTTTTGACGGAGACATTATTACAAGCGAATATGCCCCTTTGATTTTATCCATTGCCTTATTTACTGCCTGCTCTATAGACGGCGAAGTGAGCCGTTCTTTCGTTATTATGTAGGATATGACTTCAGTATCGCTTGTAGTATGGAAAATCGAGCCGTTAAGCTCAAGCTCCTGTCTGAGCTTTCTTGAATTTACAAGGCTTCCGTTATGAGCAATAGCCATTTTGCCTTTTATATGGTTTATCACCATAGGCTGTGCGTTGAGTCTCGGATCGCTTCCTGTCGCACCATAACGAACATGTCCTACTGCCATATTCCCCTCTCCGAGTTCCTTAAGGATTCTCGGCTGGAAAACATCGCTTACAAGACCTTTATCCTTGTACGCAGTAAAAACTCCATCGTCATTTACTACAATTCCGCAGCTTTCCTGCCCTCTGTGCTGAAGTGCATACAAACCATAGTAAACACTTGACGCAACATCGTTTTTATGGTTTGAAAATACACCAAAAACGCCACATTCCTCTCTGATTTCTTTGTTCATACAATATTCCCTCTATAACAATTTATTACTTGTTGAATTTATCTTCTATCATTTTGTTTTTTTCAAGAACCTTTGCTGATGCCTTGACTCTTGAGTCATCAAGTTTATTTGCCAAAGCCTCATCCCCGACCGATAGTATTTGCAGACAAAGCAAAGCGGCATTGACTGCTCCATCTATCGCAACTGTAGCAACAGGAATACCAGAAGGCATCTGAACAGTCGAAAGCAAAGCGTCAACACCGTCAAGTGTCGAAGATTTAATCGGCAAACCAACAACCGGCAAAGTAGTATTTGCAGCGATAGCTCCGGCAAGATGAGCTGCCTTTCCTGCGGCGGCAATTATTGCCCCAAAACCATTTTTTCTTGCATTTACAGAAAATTCACGAGCCTGTTCCGGAGTTCTGTGTGCTGAAAAAACGTGCACCTCAAAAGGAACGCCATATTCCTTTAGCGTATCAATAGCCTTTTCAACTACCGGAAGGTCACTGTCGCTTCCCATTACAATTCCGACTTTTTTCATTTGTATCCTCCACTTTTTATAAAAATTTATTTCCCTTTTAAATAAAAAAATGCAGTTCTGCCCCTAACATCAACAGAACTGCCCAGACGGTCGGCTTATTCGTCCTTGCTCCCATGTGGTAAAGCCCACCAATCCGTCAGTTACAAAAACATTCTCTCCGTCTAGAATTTTACCATATTTCGCTCAGAAAGTCAAGATTATAAGCCGTCTTATTTTTAAACATTTTATTACAAAAAGTGCTTATTTTCGCTTTATTTCGCAAACTCACACACATTAAAATTCAAATCCAATAATTTTTGGATTATTTGCCAGTTCATCTGACAGTTTTGCAATCTTTACACGGGTGGGCATTTTTACCAAGCACTCAACGATAACATCTTTATTTGAAGATTTATCCACTTTTACACTCTGCATTTTTATAGAGTATTTAGCGAAAACCTCATTTACAACCTCTATAGGATTATCGCACATTTCCACACGGAACACCATAAGGTCGGGTGACGAGCGATTGAAAAATCTAACGGAATGCAGCATCCACTGGAAAAACACAAGTATAAATGCACAGCTGACACCCAATATGTATTGACCTGCACCTATTGCCATTCCAACTGCCGCTGTCGACCAGAGACCTGCCGCAGTTGTAAGACCGTTTATTACCTGTCTTCTTACAAAGATTGTTCCGGCTCCCAGAAAACCTATTCCCGTTACAATAGTCGATGCTATTCTTGTCGGGTCAAACTTTACAATATCACGTGAAAGAGACAAGGAATACTCAATCATATCAGCAAAACCGTATTTTGACACAATCATAAACAAAGCAGAACCGAAAGCCACCACAAAATGTGTTCGTGTTCCTGCCTCCTTGAGTCTGTGTTTTCTTTCAATCCCGATTATTGCTCCGCAAAAAGCCGCCAATATTATTCTCAAGACACATTCAAGCTCAAATTCATACGTCCCGATTTGGAAAAAGTTAAACATTTGCCCACCTCTTATATCTTTTTTTACAGTATATCACAATTATAGTTAATGTGCCACTGCTTATTTGTTAATTTTTTGGCAAAGCAACAATCCGACTCCTGAAAAGGAGTCGGATTTGATTTATCGCCTTTAGGCTGGTTCGCTCGAAGAGAGAACCAATCAACCACCCGCTATGCGGGTGCGCAACG
>JAZQVQ010000040.1:0-3001 GCA_045631825.1 Eubacteriales bacterium
CAAACGTTTCTATTTTGCAAAACATATCATCGTCATAGCGGTATACATAATTGCCTTTTTTGAGCATTGTCAACATCTCATCACTACACGAAAGATATATTTCGCAATATCCTACATCGTTATACTTTTTATTCCAAAGTATGCTATCTGCTTCATCAATAAAGCCAACAAATTCATATTCGGAATTGAGTATATATAATTGCATATATTACACCCCCGAATATTTTGACGTAAAACTTATTGATATATCGGCATTATCATTGCCGTTTGTTGTTGTATAACTGAATACATTGTTACCTTTCTTGAGAGTAAACCAAGCAGGATTTTTAACGTATTTCAGCAGATTTTCAACTGTGCCGTCTTCCTTGAATGCTTTAATTGTTTTCGGGCTATGCTCTGTATCAATTACAACAGTCCACCCTGCAAGCAAGGTTGTTAAAATCTCGAATTTTTCCGCAACATTGCGGGCATTGTATATAGTGAGATTTTCCACATCACCAATACATTTGATAGTAATTTCAACGCCCGTTTCTGCTCCTGTATAATATACGTTGGTTGTGTTTGTATCTCTTATAGTTGAGAGTGGCACACCGATTTCATCAATAGCAAACGGGAAAGTAAATTGCTTTATCATCGCAGAAATTTCCGTTTTGATTTCCTGCAAGTCTTTCCAATACGGGTCTTCGCATAATACTGAAAGACTTACGACCTCGTTATCTGTAAATAACTCAATCGGGCAATCTTGTACGTGTGCCTCGCAATATACGTTCTTTGTGCCGTTCCTGTAACGCACCTTGCAATATTGTTCAGTGTCTACCCAAGCATAAAGAGCGTTTCTGTTTGCTTCGATATCTCCGAGCAATTTAATAGTGATAACAATAATTCGCTCATTCAATGTTGAGCCGTTATATTTAACGCCTTTTCTGTTCGGAGATTTTGCCGTAAAGATTGAAGCAGAGGGCGGATTTAAACCCTCGGCAGATATAACAACATAGTTTATATTGTCGTTTATATTGACTATGTTTGCGTTCTCATTTTCAAGATATAACTCAAACATTATATTGCCCCCTCTGCTTTTAACCTTGTGCGTATTGATGTGTAATTGTCATTTTCGAGTTGTTTCAACTGCTTTCTTGACAAATTGCCATTGTAGTTAACTGTCATTCCTGCATTGATAACAGTACCACCCTTGCCAACGGATTTTACACCACTTGGCTGTCCGTTGATACTGTTTGAAATACCCGCAGAAACATTCGCTTTGACATTACCGAGATTTGATGCTACATAATCGTTGAATTTTCCGACTTGTTTCTTTACTTGTGGTATGCTATCAAGAATACCAACGCCTACACCTTGACCGAGAAATGTTCCGACCTTATCACGCATCAATCTTGACGGGGATTTGATGCCTGCCGCTTTTTTTGCCGCATTTACTGCCGTGCTAATAAGTCTTTCCATAGTGCCAGATAAAGTCCATTTTTCCTTTTCTGCACCCTCACCGATGCCCTTTGTGATATTTCCACCGATTTTATAAAACTCTTTCTTTGCGGTTTTGGCTTGGTCTTCCGCAATCTTCACCATATCTTCGGTTACGCCCTCAACGCCACTTTCATATGCTTCTCGCATAAGTCTTGCGTTTACTTCGGCATCAATAACTTGTTGCTCAAGTTCTTTTTTTTGTTTCTTTGTTGCTCCCTCAATTTTGCCCGTGGTATTATCAATGCTTTTTCCCGTTATTTGTTCAGCAGATTTGAAACCATTTGAAACATTATTCAAATAGCCAACTGCTTTCTCGGTTTCGCCTTTCATAAGCAAGGTGCTTGCTGTTTCATAGTCGCCAATCGTTTTATAAAATTCATACAAAATGCCTTCGGTTTTGTTGTATTCTCCTTGCTTTTCGTCAAGTATGCCCTTTTGTTTTCGAGCTTCTCGCTCTAAACCATCAACATATTGTGCTTCGCTTGCTAACGATCTTAAATCGGCTTCAGTTTTTGCATTTGCGACTTTGTCATCTAACGCCAAGCGGGCATCTCTTGCTTTCGTATATACATCATTATACACCGCTTCTTGTGCCGCAATTTCTTGTGCTTGAATTGCTCTTGCTTTTTCTTGTTCTGCAACACCTTTTACAGCAAGGCGGTAACTTTCCTCGTATGCTTCAAGCAGGATTTGTGCTTTTTTTGCTTCGATAACTTCATAAATACTTTGCTTGATTTGTCCGTTAGCATCAAAAATTTGTTTGAGCGAAGTGTATTCAGTACCTAATGCCTGATTTAATTCGCCCATTATAAATTTTGCTCTTTCTTCCTCGCCTTTTTTGACATTGCCGTTTTGGTCAATAAGATTTTGCAAAGTGGGAAGCAAAGTTGTTGTTACGTATTCAACATCCGCCATTTGTGAAAGTGCGAGTTCGTCTGCCGCCGCTTTTGTATCTCGGTATGCTTGTGCGTTTTCTTGTGCGACTGTAACCGATGCTCTTTGACTTTCTGTCAAAAGGTCGGTGTTAGCAGTAAGATTTTGCAACCCCGTTACAACTTCGACTACAACATTTGATGCCCAATCAAGCATTTTTGCTTTCATATTTGTAAAGCCCGTTACAACTGGTTGAATGGCGGCACCCATTTTAGCTTGTGCCTTTTCCATATTGTTCGTTGCTTCTCTTGCCGCTTGTGTTTCTTTGGTTAACTTGTTGTATTCTGCACCCGCTTCTGCATATAAGCCGTTGAGAGTGTCGGTAATGAGTGTTGCCCTTTGTTGTTCGTCGGTGCATTTGTCGAGTTTTTCTTGAAATTTTTCTTCGTTTACTCCTGCCCAATTCAAAGCATCGGCAAGACCGCCCGTCAATTTCCCGACTTTTGCGGTTTCGTTTGCCGCTTCTGTCAATCCCTCAATAGGCAAACTGTCGCCAAATTTTGCCGTTACACCGCTTGCAATTTTGCCCCATTTTGAAAGTTCTTCCGTATTGTCGGTAAATTCTGCAAGGTGATTTACTGCTTCGACT